>DATFYV010000308.1:0-8656 GCA_035314845.1 Candidatus Acidiferrum sp. | reverse complement strand
GTAGTAGCAGCGCATGAGCAGCACAATCGCGGCGGTCGAAGCGTTTACAAAAAAAGTGCAATTGGGCGCTGCGCTCGGACATCCAATTTACGAGGGCAGGAGAGCGGGACAACTTGGAGCGCGGGAAAAGATAAGATTTTTGGAGCGTGAGGAAGGCGCCAGGCGAGCATGCGGAGAAATCGATGAAACGCAGCGAAAATTCGCATGAAAGATTTGGTATGGAGTTAGCTATCTTGGGGACATCGCACACGATGATCAGTTTACTGTTTGGACGAAACATTCGGCCGGGCCGTGTGTTTTATGTTGTGTCTGTAGTGGAAGCAAAGTACACTACAGGCAGATTGGCAGTCTTGGGGTGAGGTATGGCTTTCGTTCGCCGCAAAGGAAAGGCCTTCTTTCTGGTGCACAATGTGCGCCGCGGCGGGAAAGTGCGGCAGATTCACCTGGCGCGGCTGGGCATGCGTGCCCGCATCACGGACGAAGTGGTCCGGCAGGTGTCCAAGAAACATCCCTTTGTGGAGCTAAATTGGCGGGCTCTGCGGGAGCAGTTGAACGGGCAGTTAAGCGAACAAATGGAACTCGCGGACCCCAATTCCCCCGCGATCCAGCAGCTCGTAGCCTCCCTGCGAGCTCTCAATATGGACTTGGCGGACTTCTTCCCGCCGCTCCTAAAGTTTTCCGAATCCCCCGTCGTGGCGCAGGAGCTGTTGGTGCAGTTGCGGCTGCTGCAATCCACCATCCAGGTCAAGCTCGAGCAATTTGACCGTGGACGCCGGCGATTTGGAAGTACGTCCCAGGCGCTGTCACCCGCCGTTTTGGGGCGTTAGGAGGCGGTCATGACCGAACATATACTGCATCTCGATCCCAGCAAGCGCAGCACGCAGACGGTGGATTTCCAGACCTCGCTGCGGGCTAAGATCGTGGGACAGGCGGAGGGCGTGCAAGCGCTCGTGGACCTGTACCAGGTGTTCTGCGCGGGATTGAACTCTCCCGGCCGCCCCGTGGGAAATCTGCTGTTCCTGGGGCCCACCGGTTCGGGGAAGACGCGCATGGTGGAAGCCGCGGCGCAGATTCTCTTTGGCGACGCCAAGTCCATCATCAAGGTGGACTGCGCGGAGTTTCAGCACTCGCATGAGATTGCTAAATTGATTGGCTCGCCTCCAGGCTACCTCGGGCACCGCGAGACGCACCCGCTGATTACTCAGGAAGCGCTGTCGGCCAGTCACCGCGATGAGCTGAAGTTGAGCTTCCTGCTCTTCGACGAAATTGAAAAGGCCAGCGACGCGCTGTGGCAACTGCTGCTCGGCATGCTGGACAAAGCCACGCTGACGCTGGGAGACAATCGCAAAGTGGATTTGTCTCGCACGGTCATCTTTCTGACCTCAAACCTCGGTGGTGGGGAAATTACTGAACTGATGCAGGGCGGCATGGGCTTCATTCAGCCGAAAGACAAGCCTGCCGACCAGCTGGACGAAAAAGTCGAGCGCACGGCCATGGAAGCGGCGCGGCGGAAATTTTCGCCGGAGTTCATGAATCGCCTGGACAAGGTGGTGGTGTTTCACCCGCTGCAGCGCAACCAGTTGGAAGAGGTCCTGGCCATCGAGTTGGGCCAGGTGCAGCAGCGCGTGCTGGAGACGGCCAAGGGTCAGTTTCTGTTTCGCGTGACGGACACGGGCCGCGAATTCCTGCTACAAGAGGGCACTGACCAGCGCTACGGGGCACGGCACCTAAAGCGCGCCATCGAGCGGCATGTGGTCTATCCGTTGGCGAATTTGCTCGCCACGGAACAGGTGCAGCTCGGGGACCTGGTGCGCATCGACTGGGACGGCCAGCACAATGGCCTGACCTTCGTACGCGAAGGTGAAGGCGCCTTGGTACAGAGCCAGCCGGTCGAACCGCTGCCATTGGTTGCGGCGACGGAAGCGCAGGACGGGCGGACCACGGATGCTCCCGCGGAAGTGGTCGTCGAGAGCCGCAAGTCGCGGGCGGCATTGCCGGGGGTCGCGCCGGTGGCCGTGCCGCAGGCCCGCAAAAAACAGGACCGCGTTAATTCCTGATCCCTGTTTGTCGTAATCCTGGGATTATTCTTAAAGCACAACATTAGGAATGCACTAAATTTACAAGGGGCGCGTCAAAGATGGCGCGCCTCTTTTTGTCGTTTATGTCATGACACAAACTGTTTCAAGACTCTCACTTTGGTCGTGAATGAAACATTGTCTCAACTCCTGAGACAAAAATCGCCTCATGGCCGTTTGTAAGTTATTGATTGTACGTAATCTTAAGAAAATTCTACTTTTCCCGGCGATTGGCACTTGCCATGCACATTCTCACCCGTAGCGCAGCGGTGAGACGCGCCGCCCGTCCGGGAGAGCTGGACGTGCAGAGGACCACCACGATGAAACCAGCGGTTCGACAGCAACTGGATCCCAGCATTCGTAGTATCGACACGCGCGAGTTTGAGTCTTCTTTGAAAGCCAAGGTCGTCGGGCAGACGGAAGGCGTTCAGGCTTTGGTGGACATGTACCAGGTGTTCTGCGCCGGGTTGAATTCGCCGGGACGGCCGGTCGGCAATCTGCTGTTCCTTGGACCAACGGGTTCCGGCAAGACGCGCATCGTGGAAGCCGCCGCGGAGATTTTGTTCGGCGATGCCCGTTCGATCATCAAAGTGGATTGCGCGGAGTTTCAGCACTCGCACGAAATTGCAAAGCTAATCGGTTCGCCCCCTGGCTATCTGGGCCACCGCGAAACGCATCCCTTGATCACCCAGGAATCGCTGGCGGCTTCGCACACCGATAAGCTGAAACTGAGTTTTTTGCTGTTTGATGAAATTGAAAAAGCTTCCGACGCGCTGTGGCAATTGCTGCTGGGCATGCTGGATAAGGCCACGCTGACGCTAGGCGACAATCGCCGCGTGGACCTCTCGCAAACCGTGATATTCCTAACTTCCAATCTCGGGGGCGGCGAAATCGCCGAATTGACGCAAGGAGGCATGGGTTTCATCCATCCCAAAGACAAGCCCGCCACGCAGATGAATGAAAAGGTGGAGCGCACCGCGGTGGAAGCTGCGCGCCGCAAATTTTCACCGGAATTTATGAACCGCCTTGATAAGGTGGTGGTCTTTCATCCATTGCGTCGCGAGCAACTGGAACAGGTTCTGGAAATCGAGCTTGGCCAGGTCCAGCAACGCGTGCTGGAAACGGCTAAGGGCCAGTTCCTCTTCCGTGTTACGGGCCAGGGCCGCGACTTCCTGCTGGAGGAAGGCACCGACCAGCGCTACGGCGCACGCCACCTCAAGCGCGCGATTGAGCGTCACATTGTCTATCCGTTGGCGAATTTGCTGGCAACTGAGCAAGTGCATCTGGGCGACCTGGTGTGCATCGACTGGAATACGGAGCAGGATCGTCTAACGTTCGTTCGCGAAGGCGAGAATCTCGCTGTACCGGTGCGCAAGGCCGAACCACTGCTTACGTCTCGCGCTTCGCAAGCGCGCAACGGAAAATCCGTGGAAGCGCCGACCACCACGCTGCCTCCGGAGCCGATGCCGCGCATGGCCCGCTAATCGAGCGATGCCGAAATTTAACCGTCCACAATAGAAAGAAAAGGGCCCGAGTGCTTTGCGCACCCGGACCCTTTTTCAATTTAGAGCTCGCGATACGCGATGACTACTCGTCGTCGCCCTCGCTGTCGCTGAAGAGGAAAGGCAGCACCTGCGTGCCTTCACGCTTCACGGCCTGCAGCTTGCTGGGATCGATCCCCAGCGCCTCGATGATGGTCGCGGCCACTTGTGAAGTGAGCACGGGAGTCTTCACCACTTTGTGGTCGATGCTGGGGTTGGAGACGATGAGTCCGACATTGGTGTCGGCAAAGCTGAAGCCACCGTGTTCTGCGTTCTTGGCCTTTGATCCCGTATAGATGGTTCCGTAGATCGGTTGCACCAGGATGTCCGGGGTGCGGCTGTCCTTCAGGGGATTGCGGAACTTCAGCTTGATTTCGTTGCCGCTCAGCACCTCGTCGATGAACAGCGCCTTCGCGTTGGTGTTCAAATACGCGGCAACTTCCGCGTCCTTCGATTGGTCGGGCAGCCAGATCAGCGCGATATCGTCATCCTGCACGAAGCCGCAAGGTCCGGTGGTGCAGTTGTTTGCCGCGGCGATGATGGCCGCCGCGGGATTCGTGCCGGCATCCGGCAAAGCCGCAACGAGGTCCGCGAAGTGGCCCGGCTTATTCACCTTCACCGGGTTAATCGGGGACTGTCCGTGCTTGGCGGTCACGATGAAGAGCGTGGAGTTGTATATGTGTTCGTCTTTGAGCGCCTTCAGCATCATGCCTAGGGCTTCGTCGGTCTTCTTCAAACCGTAGCTCAGAACCGCGGTCGGCGTCCCCGCGCCGTCGAGATATCCGCCGGGTTGCCCATTGATCGTCGGGTCGGTGTCTGCGGTACAACCACCGGCGGCGTTGTCCTTCGCCAGCTTCTGTCCCACGCTTACGGCCTGGAAATTCATGCCGAAGACGGCGGGTACGCTGGCGGGCTTGCCGTCGTGGGTCTTGCCGTGAATTTCGTTCAGAATAGCGTTGACCTTCAGGTAGTCGTTTTGCACCGTGCAAACAACGCTGACGGTGTTGTCGAAGCCTGGGGCGTTGGTAAGCTCCGGAGTGTACAGATCGTCGACGCCGATGCCGGAAGGACCGTTGGCGATGTCGTAGGCGGGATGCTTGTCCGCCCACGCCGTGCGTCCGCCGCCGTTGAACTTCACCACCTCAAAAATAGTGTTGCTGCGCACCGCGTTATGCGGGTGAAAGCGCACGCAGTTGCCGAAATTGTCCAGGATGTTCGGCAGCTTGGTTACATCGATCTTGTTTTCCGAAACATTCGAGGAGTTGTAAACGTCGATGCTCTCATCGAACACCATCATATTGCCCGGCCCGCCGGAGCACGTGGTGTTCGTGGGATCGAAAATCAAGCGGTCGTAGCTGACATCGTAGAAGAGCCCGTGACTGATCGGCGAGCCGCCGGTAATCAGAGCCAACAGTCCCGGAAAGGAATCCGAGTTTGCCGGAGTGCGAGCGTTGGAGTAGGTGATGGCATTTTCCGCGATTTCCGCAAGCGCGGAGTCCTTGTGCGCTGCTATGTAGTTGGCGACATCCAGGGCGTGAAGCCCGTCCACACTGATGAGCAGGACGTGTTTGATTTGTCCTTTGCCAAGTTCATCGTTGGCGCGAACCGGGGAGGGAAGCGTGGTGCCCAGCAGTCCCGCGGATAGAGCAATAGCTAATAATCGTCGTTTCAAAGTCTCTCTCCTTCTTAAACGGTGGTTGCAATTTTTTTGAATTGGGAGCGCGAAGCCCAGCCGGAGCATAGACAGCCTGTGTTACGCCTCGGAGAGCGCATGATTTCTAGCACATTAAAGAATGACGAGTTCTGTGCAGATTGGCCTGCTGTGTGTGTTTGGCGGACCCCGGTCCCGCCTCCGGGCTGATGCACGCGCGATTTTCCGTCCTGTGAGTACTACGAGTTTGCGCGAGCGAAGTCCACTGATTCATCCGCAGGCTTCGCCGCCGCATGGAGTTCCGCAGCGCGTTGCAGTGCGTCGGTCACGCTGGCGCAGACATTTTCCGAGCCTACATGGCGTTCAAATTCCGCCTGACGCATGAGTTCGGCCGGTTGCGGCAACGCGCCGCAAAGGATCAACTCGCGACCCGAAGCGTGCAGCGTGTCGGCAAGTTCCCGAATCGCACCGAGACCCGTGGCGTCGATAGCCGTCATGTTGCGCAGACGCAGGATGACGATCGGCGGCAAGGTATCGAGAGATTCCAGGATTTCAGCAAACTTGTCGGTAGTGCCAAATAGAAATGGTCCGTGGATGCGATACACGGTTGCATACTCTGGAATATCTTTGCCTTCCAGAATGTGCACGCGGCTATCGGCGACGTAATCCTTGGTGACTCGCGTGACCGTGGTAGTTCTCGAGACTTTGCGGATAAAGGTCAAGGCCGCCAGCACCATCCCCACCTCGACGGCGAAAGTTAGGTCGGTGACCACGGTAAGGGTCATGGTCAGCAGCCACACCGCGATGTCGGCTTTGGAGAGCTTCAAGATCTCGGGGATCTCCTGCCATTCGCCCATGTTGTAGGCCACGATCAGCAAGATGGCGGCGAGCGCGGAGAGTGGAACATGTTTCACCAGCGGAGCCGCGAACAGCACGATAGCCAGCAGCGTCAGCGCGTGAATCATTCCCGCTACGGGAGTTTTTGCACCGGCGCGCACATTGGTAGCCGTCCGCGCAATGGCGCCGGTGGCCGGCAGTCCACCAAACAGCGGCGAAACGATATTGGCGATTCCCTGGCCGATTAGCTCCACGTTGGGATTGTGTTTGTCGTTGCTCATGCGGTCGGACACCACCGCGGACATAAGCGATTCAATCGCGCCAAGCATAGCCACGGTGAACGCTGAAGAAAAAAGTTCGCGCACCAGTTCGTAGCGCAAGAGAGGCACCGCGAAGGTCGGCAGTCCGCTGGGAATGCCGCCAAAGCGCGTCCCGATGGTTTCGACGGGAATGTGGAGCAGGTATACCATCGCCGTGGCACCGAAGGTAACCAGGATCGCTCCGGGAATTCTTTTGGCGTACTTGAGGCACAGGACCATCACCGCGATGGAAAGCAGCGAGATAGCCGTGGCGGGAGCGGAAATCGTGTGCCAAGCGCGGGCGTACGCCTGCATGCGGTGAAAAAAATCACCCGGCACATGGTCCATTTGCAGGCCAAAGAAATCGCGAATCTGGGTGCTGGCGATCAGGATGGCGATGCCATTGGTGAAGCCGATGACGACCGGCCGCGGGAAGTATTTCACCGCTGTGCCCATGCCCGTCGCGCCCAGGAGCACCAAAATGACCCCGGCCATCATGGTGCAAACGAAAAGGCCCTCAATACCGAATTTAGCGACAATTCCGGCGACTACCACCACGAACGCTCCGGTCGGTCCGCCGATCTGTGTCTTGCTGCCGCCCAGCGCGGAAATGATGAATCCCGTGACGATCGCGCAATACAGCCCCGCCTGGGGCGACAGCCCCGAGGCAATGGCGAAAGCCATGGCCAGGGGCAGCGCCACGAGTCCCACGGTGATTCCCGCGATCAGGTCCGACAGAAATTTGTGGCGGTCGTAATCGCGCAACAGCAAAACGGATTTAGGAAGCCATGCGGCGAGAGCGGGCGTCATCTTCGGTTCGTTTGGAGGGGTACCTCGTCAAACTTAGACTCCAGAATAACAGGCCGGCAAGCGCAAAAACGTGATGGCCGTCACCTTTGTGTTCAGTTGGAAAATCAGACTGTCGGCGTTGCTTCAGGGTGCGGAGTTTTCTTGGCATGATGCAGGTCGCCTTCGGGCTTGTCGGAGGGTTTCCAACGCAGGATGGGTTTGCGTGCGGCGCCGACTTCGTCCAGCCGACGCACGCGCGTGGTATGCGGCGCGGTTTTCACCAGCGTGGGATTTTCCGCGGCTTCCTGCGCGATGGCCTTCATGGCATCGATGAACAAGTCGCACTCTTCCTTGGACTCCGATTCCGTCGGTTCAATCATCAGCGCGCCAGGCACGATCAGGGGAAATGCCGTGGTGTAGGGATGAAAGCCATAATCGATCAGGCGCTTGGCGATATCCATGGTGTTAACGCCATTTTTTTTCTGGATGGCATCGCTGAACACCACTTCATGCATGGAGGGCAGGGAATAAGGCAGTTCGAAAACACCGTCCAGGCGCTTGCGAATGTAGTTGGCGTTGATGACGGCGTCTTCCGTGGCTTCGCGCACGCCGGGGCCGTAGGCCAAAATGTACGCCAGCGCGCGCACTAAGAGGCCAAAATTGCCCACAAAGGCCTTTACGCGACCGATGGAATCGGGACGGTTGGAATCCAGCGCCAGCCGCCCACCTTCTTTTTCCAGCAGTACCGGCACGGGGCGGAAGGGCTCGAGAATTTTCTTCATGGCTACTGGCCCAGTTCCGGGACCACCACCGCCGTGCGGCGTGGAAAAAGTCTTATGCAAATTCAGGTGCATTACATCGACGCCGAAATCTCCGGGCCGCGTGATTCCGGTGAGGGCGTTCATGTTTGCGCCGTCCATGTACAGTAGGGCCCCCTTGGAATGCAGAATTTCCGCGATTTCCGGGATACGCTGTTCGAAAATGCCCAACGTCGAAGGGTTGGTCACCATCAGCGCGGCAACGTCTTCGGTAACCAGTTCGCGCAGTTTTTCGACGTCGATCTGCCCGTGAGACTCGGACTTGATGTTTTCGACCTCGTAGCCGGCAATCACTGCCGTCGCAGGATTGGTGCCGTGCGCGGAGTCTGGAATCAAAACTTTCTTTCGCGCATTTCCTTGTTTCTCGAGATAAGCCCGAATCAAAAGCAGCCCGGTCAGCTCACCCTGCGCGCCAGCGGCGGGCTGCAGGGTGATGGAATCCATCCCAGTAATTTCGAGCAGGCATTTTTCCAGCAAGTGAAGAATGTGGAGGCAGCCTTGCGAAAGTTCCTGTGGCTGATAAGGATGCTCCGTCGCTAAACCTTCCAGCCGCGCCACAAATTCATTCACGCGCGGATTGTATTTCATGGTGCAGGAGCCGAGCGGATACATGCCCAGATCAATGGCGTAGTTCCAGGTGGAGAGG
>DATFYV010000307.1:0-6929 GCA_035314845.1 Candidatus Acidiferrum sp. | reverse complement strand
CATGGTCATGGCGACGAGCAAGGCAAACAAAACGAAAGTCTTGGTGTTACTCATACATACCCCACGGTACGGCAAGTTGGCGTTCGCAGCCCCCGTTGCAACCGCTGAAAAACGCTTTTGATCTGTAGCCCGACTGTACCGCCGCGTGGAGCGGTGCGCGACGCAAAAAGCGGAAAAGTGCCCAAGAGGTAATCCTGCGCGCGGGGGCAGGAATTTGGGGCCAAAGGACGGCGATTCGCGTGGAGTAGATTCCGTGACCCATGACCCGTGACCCGTGGATCCGTGTTCCGTGACACGTGGTGCTCGCTGCCGCTGCGGTTGCCGTTGGGATTGGGAGGGTTGGCGGGAGTGGGTGCCCGGTTTTGTGAAACAGCAACATTCTAAAGGGTTTGGAAGGTACGTGTTCTGAAGCAATAGGATTCCAAAGGGATTAGAGGGTACATTGGCGGAAGATATAGATTCGATTATGGTTAGAGAGGAAGCGAAAAACTTGGTTAGAGAGACCCATACTACCCCCGGGTGTTTTTGGCAAAGAGTGCGCAGCGTATAAAAAATGCTGGGGATATCGCGAATTGTGAATTGAGAAGAGTGTGTAACGTATTGAAAATGAAGGATCGCACTTTTTGCAGTGTGGCGAGGACAGCGGACGATTGGCGGGTGTTGGGAGAGGGGCTTCGGCGCGGTTGGCGCGCTGGATTGACTTAACACGCACAATAATAACCGGAGTGGTTAACTCTGTCAATAGGTTGACTAAGAGTACCGGAACCTGTTGAGCGGGATTACTTTGGAGACGCGTGGGAGTGGCGAGGCTGCGGGCAGCAGCTGCCGATTCGTAATCGGTTACTCGGTTTCGGCCACAAAGACGGCTGTTGTGAGCGCGGATACGGTGGCCGTGCCGGCCTTGGGGTCAAACGTGGACTGCCTGAAGGCAAATCTCGAAGTGCAAAGGATGCCGTGGCACACTTTTCACTGAAGACCCGCCGCTACAACGGCTGGTTTAGGGGCGGGGGCGGTTGAGGCAGAGTGCCAAGGCTAGGAGGCCGACACCGAGGAGCGGGAAGCTGGATGGCTCGGGGGTGGCAAATGGGTTGTTGGTGGTGGTGACGGTCACGGTACCGATGGGGGCGTTGGGGTCGTTGGAGGCATAGCACTGGTTGGTGCTGGGGTCGCAGAAATTGGGGAGCAGAGGGGAGTTGGCGAAAGTGTTGTCCCAGGAGCCGGTGCCGCCACCGCCGGTGAGGTTGCCGGAGCCGCCACCGCCCGGGAAATTGATTTTTTCGCCGAGAACGGGTCCGGAGCCATCGACAGTGTCATGGGCGCAAGCGGGGGTGGAGATGTCCTGGCCCGGGCACTGATCGCTCTGAGTTAGCTCGAGGCTGTAGTATTTGCCGTTGAAGTTCATGTCGTCGTCCCATTGGTCGTAATTGGCGGTGTAGGCGGTGACGGTGCCGATGGGGAAAGTTTGGTTGACGATGGTGGCGCCAAAGGCTTCGGCGCTGAAATAACCGGACACGGGAAGGTTGATATAGGAAGTGGGATCAACGGCGAGGTCGACCTGGACGCCGGGAGCGTAGTTAACGAAAAAGGTGTTGGAGCCGGCCTGTGAGGGGAGGGTGCTATCCAGAGTGAAGCCGAGGTTGCCGCTAGAAACGCCGTGCCAGGTGAGGGTGTCGGAGGGCGAATAGCCGCCGGTGGTGTTGACCCAGGTGTAGTAGCCGTACTGAACGGTGGGCGTGTAGGAGAGAGAGGTTTGGAGATTAACGCCGACGTTGACGCCTGCGGAGGCAGAGGCGACATAGGCACTGGCGGTGAGGCCGAAATTGGCGGATGGACCGACGGCGGTGCCGTTGGCGGTGCCGCCGAAGAGCGTGGAACCGCCGCCGATGTTGCCGTTGGCGGAGGTGTTAAGGCCGGCGTCGAAGAGCGAGTGCGAACCGCTGAATCCGGCGATGTCGTAGTTGAAGCTGGCGCTGGCGCTGAGGCCAGCGTTGGAGCCGATGGAGCCGCCAGTCCAAGAGGGATTGTAGGCGTAATTAAAGGAGGTACCGGTGGCAAAGGTCTGGCCGGGGGTGAAGGTGGGGAAGGTGAAGGTGGTCTGGCCGTTGACGCTGGCGCTGACCATCAAGCCGAGGTTGTCAGTGGCTTGAACGCCGAAGTTGCTAAAGGGGAAAGGGCCAAGTTTGCCGCTCAGGTCGTTATAGGAGGCGGTGTTGAGGGCGTAGGTGTTGATGCTCTGCGTGAGGTAGGCTTGCGCGCGCGCGGAACTGCCGGCGAGCAGAAGAAACAGAGTGACAGGGCATAGCTTGAGAAGCGATCGTTGGTTCATTTCATCCTCTTTTGATTGCGCCGGGACAGACGCGCGATTTTAAAAACGGAAAAGCACAAACTCTTGGTCCGCGCGGTGAATTAGCGATTATCGCGGCACAGCGAACCTTTGTTTTCCGAGTGACAATCGCCCGAAACCTGGTTCGTCACGGAGATGGCGGCCTGGCCCTGAGCAGGCGCTTGTGTTGCCTGTTGGGGCTCGACTGTGTAGAGCGCCATCATGCCGGTGTTCATGTGGTCGTCGACGTGGCAGTGGTACATCCAGGTTCCGAGGTTGTCAGGGACCATATCGACGGTGTGCATCTCGGCCTGGTTCACCGCAATGACGTCGGTGCGACGTCCGTCATAGAGCACGACATTGCCGTGCCAATGCGGAGTGTGGCTATTAATCAGCCCGCCGATGGAGGCAAGGTACCAGCGGACTCGCTCACCTTTTTTCATGGTGAGCATGGGGCCGTTTGCGAACATGTAGCCATTAATGGATGAGCGAAAGTTCTCTGAAGAAAAACCGGTTCCGAACAGGGAGAAGAGCCCCTGATCATCGACGGGCTGGCCCTCAAGTTTTTTCACGCCTTTCGGATCGCTGGTGAATGTCTGAATGTTGTAGTCGAGGTACCAGCTGACGTTTTCGTCGAAAATCATGAACAAGCTAACGAATTCGCGGTCCACATCTTTGGGGCGGCCGTCGGGGCCGGCCATACCACGAGCGGTGACGATGATGGGACCGATGAGACCACTATTTACGTCGCGCTGCTCGTTGACGTGGGAATGGTAGAGCCAAACGATGGAGCTGCCATCGGCCGGACCGGGGCCGGCGCGTTCAGGAATTTGCCAGAGATAGGTATGGGTTTCGCCGGGAGGAACGAGAGAGTTAGATTTTTCTGCCGCGGAAGAACCGTCGTCATAGACGGAGCCTTCGGAATCTTTGGAATAGAAGACGCCGTGGGGATGCATGCTGTAAGGCTTGGTCGCGTTATTCCTGAAGACAACTTTAATGGAGTCGCCGACTTCGCCGCGAAGGACCGGTCCGAGGATTCCGAGATGCAGCCATTCCGGGGAGCGGGGCTTTAGCTGGGTGAAGTTGGCGTCGGTGTACTCGCGATAAATCGCCTTGCGATAGACTTTGCCGATGCTGTGTGGGCCGCGATTCATGAAGGTGGCGCCGAAGCCGGAGAACTTCATTCCCATCATTTTGTCCAGACCGGAGGGGGCGAAGTCCCAGTCGACTTCGTCCGCAGCCACGAAATAGGTGTGGACTCCAGAGGCGGAGGGTGGAGCGGTGACTTGGCCGGAGGCAAAGGCCGGAAGACAAGACAGAAAGCATGTCACGGCGAGCAGGGGTCGAAGCAAGGGCTGCGTTCCTCTGCGCTGCAATTTGCAACAGAGGGACGAAATGGTCAATCTAAGTCCCGGCTAAGCCTGTACTAACCGCTAAAGCGTTTATTATGAGTAGGATTAGGGCGCACACTAACTGATTCTGGTAGAAAAAAACGTGATAGGCTGTGCGCACCAGGTCTAGTATGTCCGGCGATAATCCCACCTCGAAGCCGTTCTCCGCAGGGTCGCGATACCGATTTGGGCGTTTCGTCGTGGATACGGAGGACGGGAGTGTGGTCCGGGAGGGCAAGCCCATCAAACTGCAGGAGCAGCCGTTCCAACTGCTGGTGGCGCTGCTAGAACGAAACGGCGAAGTTGTTGCGAGGGAAGAACTTCGGCAGCGATTGTGGCCCGGGGACACGTTTGTGGATTTCGACAAGAGTCTGGGAGTGGCGATCACCAAGCTGCGCGATGCTCTGGATGACGAGGCCAGTAACCCACGATTTATTGAGACGCTGCCAAGACGGGGCTACCGCTTCATTGCGCCGGTGGAGAGGGAGAGTGAGGCGCGGACGGAGGCGGAAGAGGCGAAGTCCGTGTCGGGCCTCACGACGTCAGCATTGCCACCGAGTTCGGCAGCGGTTGCACCGATTGCGGTTGAGGCGCCGGAGGACAAGCGGAAAATCAGCTGGCTAGGTGTATGGGTGCTACTCGCCGGCGTGGCAATGGCGGGGGTTTTTGTGGTGCGCCATTTTACTTTAGCGCGGACGCGACGAGCGGCGGCGTCGGAAATAGTGGCTCCGGTGTCCGCGCCGCATGTGCGGCGGTCGCTGGCGATATTGGGATTTCGGAATTTGCCGGGCAGGCCGGAGGACGCGTGGCTGTCCGCAGCGTTTTCGGAAATGCTGAATACGGAGCTGGCGGCGGGCGGGGAGTTACGGTTAGTGGCCGGGGAAGACATCGCGCGGGCGAAGCGGGAATTGCCCATTGCAGATGAGGATACGCTGGCGAAGGCGACGCTGGAGAAGCTGCAAGCGAATCCAGGGGCGGATCTGGTGGTGCTGGGTTCGTATGCGAAGGTGACGAGCGCGGGGAAAAATCGCCTACGGCTGGATATTCGTGTGCAGGACACGGGCACAGGGGAGACGGTCGCGGAGGAATCGCTGGTGGGCACGGAAGACGGGTTGTTTGAACTGGCGGCACAGGCGGGGGCGAATTTGCGGGGGTCGATCGGATTGCATGCGATCTCGGGGGTGGAGTCTTCGGGCGCGCGAGCGACGCTGCCGGTGAATCCGCGGGCGGTGCGGCTATACAGCGAGGGACGCGCGGGACTTTGGAACTTCGATTATTTGGGGGCGCGGGAGTTGCTGGTGAAGGCGGTGGCGGCGGACCCGAATTATCCGCTGGCGCATGCGGCGCTATCGGAAGCGTGGTGGCACTTGGGCTACGAAGCGCGGTCGCGCGCGGAGGCGCAGAAGGCCCTGGAACTTTCGACGCATTTGCCGGAAGAAGAGCGGCTGCTGGTGGAAGCGCAGTACCGGCGCGCGGTGGAGGACTGGCCGAGAGCGGTGGAGGCGTGCAAGTCGTTGTTTCATCTTTTTCCGGACCGGCTGGACTACGGATTGCTGCTGGCATCGGCGCAAAGGAACGTGAGCACTGAGGATGCGCTGAAGACGCTTGCGGCGCTGCATCAACTGCCGGCGCCCCTGGGAGAGGATCCGCGCATTGACATGCTGGAGGCCGCGGCGGAGATTAACTCGGACCAAGTGAAGGCGCGCGAGAGTGCGAAACGAGCGATCGCCAAGGCCACCGCGCAAGGCTCGCACGTGCTGGTGGCGTGGACCTATGGGACGCTGTGCCAGGAAGGCGTGGGAATGAGCATCGCGACGAGCGAGGCGATTGCGGATTGCGAGAGCGCGCGGCAGATGAGCGTGGCGGTCGGCGATCACAACGGGGCGGCCATGGCACTGAACAACCTGGCGGCGATTTATTTCCAGATGGGAGATTTAGCGCGATCGGCGGAGGCGTTTCAGCAGGTGATGAAACAATTCCGCGAGATCGGGAATCTCGATGGGGTGGCGACAGCGATGAGCAACCTGGGGGGAGTGAAGCTTTCCCAGGGAGACATAACGGCGGCAAAGAAATATTTTGAGGATGCGATACCGAACTATCAGGCGGTGGAAGATCACGAAGGGGTGGCGCTGGCGCTGAACAATCTGGGAGATTTGTCGGAGCAGAGCGGGGAACTGGATGCGGCGAAGATCAATTACGAAAAGGCGATGGTAACGGCGCGGCAGATCGACAACAAGAGCGCGGAAGCGTATGTGCTGTACGGTTTGGGAGATGTGCTGTACGACCGCGGGGAAATGGCGGCGGCGCGCAAGTCCTACGAAGAATCGCTGGCGATGCGCAAGCAGTTGGGAGAGAAGCAAGCGGTGGCGGAGACGGAAGTGGCGCTGGCGCAAATATCCATCCAAGAACATTACGCAGCGGATGCGGAAAACGTCTTGCGGCGGTGCCGGGGGCAGTTCCATCAGGAGCAGCAGGCGGATGACGAACTGGCGGCGAGCACGGAGCTAATCGACGCGCTACTGGCGCAGGCCAAGCTGGCGGAGGCGCGACAGGAAATTCAACGGGATGCGGCGCTGGAGAAGAGCAGCCAAAACCGCCTTTCGCAGATGAAATTTTCGCTGGCGGGGGCGCGCGCGGTGCTAGCGTCCGAGCATCCGGAAGGCGCCAGGGAAAATCTCGAAAAACTGCTGCGCGAGGCGCATGAGAGGGGTTTTCTGGGCGTTGAGCTGGAAGCGCGATTGGCGGTTGCGGAGCTCGAAAGGGAAACTGGACACGTGGCGGCGGCACATACGCAATTTGCGGCGCTGCAGTCGGCGGCGCGAGCCAAGGGATTTGGGCGGATTGCAGCACTGGCTGGGGAGCGATTGTAGAGGCGGGATGAGGCGGGAAACTGAAGAGCCGGGGCTGTGCCCGGCTCTTGAGAGTGAATGCAGTTGGTGAGGCTTTATTGTTTGTCGTAGACCTGGACGTCGTGCTCTTTTGCGCCGGCGGCGTTGGAGCCAGTGGAGTCGACGGTGGTGGTCTTGCCGTCCTTGGAGACGGTGACTTTGGAGGTACCGATTACTTTGCCGGCTTTTTTGAGGGTGGCGACGTAGTGGTGGGAGTCGGTGCGCTTGGCGGAGATGGTGTCCGCGCCGCTGGGGATGGAGCCGTTGATGGGATTGTCTTTGCCGTCGAACTGGACGGAGAAGCCGTAGGAGATGGGTTTGCCGTCG
>DATFYV010000306.1:0-2208 GCA_035314845.1 Candidatus Acidiferrum sp. | reverse complement strand
TGATAACCCTTCTTTGGCCTGAAGTTCCAGCTGTGGAATGTCCGCGGACCGCAGCGCGTGACCGCCGGGCATGACGTTTCCGTGGTATATGGCGCGGCCTTCGCCAATGGCCACCTGCGCGAGATGCGCCAGCGGAGCGAGGTCGCCCGAAGCGCCCACCGAGCCTTGCGAGGGAATCAGCGGATGTACGCCGGCGTTGAGCATGGCGCAGAGTGTTTCGACCACCACGGGGCGCACGCCGCTGAGACCTTTCGCCAAGGCGTTGGCGCGCAGCAGCATCATGGCGCGGGATTCGGCCTCGCTGAGGACGGCGCCGACACCACAGGCATGTGAGCGCACCAGGTTTAGTTGCAACTGTTTGACCTGTTCGGTGGAAATGCGCACGGAGGCGAGTTTTCCAAAGCCGGTGTTGATGCCGTAGGCCGTAGCCCCAGAAGCCACCAAGCGGTCGACCACTGCACGCGAAGCTTTCATGCGTTCTACGGCGATGGGGGCGAGCTCTACCGCGGCGTCGTGCATGGCCACGGCGTACAACTGTTCAAAGGTGAGATCGTTGCCGCTCAGGGCAATACTCATGCAAGACTCCCGGTCTGATTCATGTTTTGATCTTTGCTTTCGATCATGCAGGTACGGTTGCTGGTGCGGCGGCGGAGAACAGGCTGCGGTATTTTTCCGGCAGGTGCTTGGGCCGCCCGTCCTTTCCGCAGATCACGTGTCTGGTTTCGCCGGTGGCGAGAAGCTGCTGGTCGGCGTCGCGCCAGATTTCGTAGTGAAAATGGATGCTACGGCTGCGGGCCTCGGAAACGCGGGTGCGAATACGCAGGACCTCGTCGTAGCGTGCAGACTTAAGATAACGGCAATGCGCTTCTACTACCACGATATGACAATCGTCGGCGGTTTCCATTTGCTTGTACTCAACTCCTAACGAGCGCAGCAGTTCGACGCGGCCGACTTCCATCCAGATGAGGTAGTTGGCGTGATAGACGACACCCATCTGGTCAGTTTCGGCATAGCGGACGCGGACGGTGGCGTCGTGAAAAGGTTGTGTAGAACTCGCGGCAGGCTTATGGGCAGTCGTCATCTTTTCCCGTCTCGCCGGCCCAGACCGGCTTGCGCTTTTCGAGGAACGACGCAATGCCTTCCTTGAAGTCCGGAGTGCAGCGGATGCGCGCGTTTTCCAGGATGGCGCGCTCGAGGTCGTTGTCCACGCTCTGCGCTGCCGCGGCGGTGAGCAGCCATTTTGCGCGGGTCAGGCTGCTGGGGCTGGCGGCGATGAGCACCGCGGCAAGTTCGTGCGCCCGCGCCATTAAGGACTCCGCGGGAACAATTTCGTTAACCAGTCCTAGTTCCTTGGCCTCGGCGGCGCTCAATTGGCGTCCCGTGAGCAAAAGATCGCGAGCTCTTTTGTCTCCGATTTGGCGGGTCAAGAAAACCGATACGAGCGCGGGCAGAAAGCCGATGCGGACCTCGGTGTAGCCGAACTTGGCCTCGGGCGTGGCCAAGGTGAAGTCGCACAGCGTGGCGATGCCACTGCCGCCGGCCAGCGCGGCACCCTGCACCGCCGCGATCAGGGGCTTGGAAAAACTCCACAGGCGGCGGAACATTTTAGCCATGCGGCGCGAGTCTTCCTGATTTTCCTGGGCGGATTGCCGCGCGATGGCCGTGAGCATCTCCAGGTCCATGCCGGCGCAGAAGGATTTGCCCGCACCCGTTAGAATGCCCACGCGCACTTTGCTGCGCTCCACAGCGTCGAGCGCGGAGAGCAAGTCGGAAATCATTGGCGGGGAGATGGCGTTGCGCTTCTCGGGGCGGTTCAGCGTTATGGTGGCGATTTCTCCCGTGATGTCCAGCAACAGTGTCGAGTACATGGGACGGTCTCAGTTCCTCTTTGCTTGCCCGTTTAATTTACAGGTGCGGCATGTACATATTTTGCGCGAAGCTCAGCGGTCATGGCCAGAACCTTGGTCAGCTGGGCTTCGGTAATTTCCGTTTGCGCGCCAACTTTGGCTAGTGCGGCGAGTACGCGTTCGGTGGGAATATTGCCTACCAGATCGTCGCCCGCAAAGGGGCAACCGCCCAGGCCGGTGAGTGCAGAGTCAAAGCGGCGGCAGCCGACGGCGTAGGCTGCCAGGATTTTGTCTTCGGCGTCGGCGGGGCTACCGTGTAAATGCACACCTAATTCGATGCCGGCCACGTAGTCTTTGACGC
>DATFYV010000305.1:0-5998 GCA_035314845.1 Candidatus Acidiferrum sp. | reverse complement strand
GGTCTGTAGCGGGCCGGTATATCGCATCCCTACAGCGACAGGAAGTTTTTCAGCAGTTGTTTGCCCGAATCGGTGAGCACCGACTCGGGATGAAACTGCACGCCTTCAATTTTATGCTTCTTATGCCGCACACCCATGATGATGCCGTCGTCGGTCTCCGCCGTGATGGTCAATTCCTTAGGCAAGGATTTTCGCTCCACGATCAGCGAGTGATAGCGCGTCGCGATAAACGGATCGCTTAAGCCGTTGAAGATATTCTTGCCATCGTGATGAATCTCACTGGTCTTGCCGTGAAACAATTTCGGCGCGCGCACGATTTTTCCGCCAAAGGCTGCGCCGATCGCCTGATGCCCAAGACACACGCCCAGAATCGGAAATCTGCCGGCCAGTCGTTCGATTAACTCCACGGAAATTCCGGCATCCTGCGGAGTGCAGGGACCCGGCGAAATCACGATCTTCTCTGGCTTTCGCCGCTCAATTTCCTCCACAGAAATCTTGTCGTTGCGATGTACCTGCACGTCGCAACCAAGTTCGCCCAGGTACTGCGCCAGGTTATAGGTAAACGAATCGTAGTTGTCCAATAACAAAATCACAAAGAGCCTTCTTCCGTTTCGTGGTTCGTTTTCCTTGCTCCTTACTTCCTTACTTCGCTTTTTCTGCCAATTCCAGCGCCTTCCGCAACGCTCCCGCCTTATTCACGCTCTCCTGATATTCTCCCGCGGGGCTGGAATCGGCAACAATGCCGCCTCCGGCTTGAATATAGGCCACGCCATTTTTGATGACCATGGTGCGCAGCGCGATGCAAGAATCGAGATTGCCCGCGAAATCCAGATACAGCACGCCGCCCGCGTAAATGCCGCGCCGCGTCCGCTCCAGTTCCTCGATAATTTGCATGGCGCGAACTTTCGGCGCGCCGGAAACCGTGCCCGCGGGAAAACAAGCCATCAGCGCATCGAAGCAGTCCACATCTTTTCGCAAACGCCCTCGCAAACTCGATACCAGGTGCATCACGTGCGAGTATCTCTCCACGGTCAGCAGTTTCTCGACCTGCACCGTGCCGTATTCGCAGACGCGCCCCAGATCATTGCGCCCCAAGTCCACCAGCATGATGTGTTCGGCGCGTTCTTTTTCACTGGCCAGCAATTCCTTTTCGAGGCGCGTATCTTCGGCTTCATCTTTACCGCGCGGCACAGTTCCCGCGATGGGGCGGTAAAAAACGTCGCGCCCCTGTACTTTCACCAGCATCTCCGGTGAGCTGCCCACCACCGCCACGTCATTCATCTGCAAGTAAAATAAATAAGGGGAGGGGTTTACCGCTCGCAGTTGCCGGTAAATTTCAAACGGCGTCGCCGAAGTCTTCGCGGAAAAGCGCTGGCTGACCACCACCTGGAATATATCGCCGGCGCGAATGTATTCCTTCGCTTTGCGCACCGCCGAATAATATTCTGGCGGGCGAAAGTTGGAGCTCACTTTCGGCGTATCGCGCTTGCGGCGCATGGGTTCGAGCTTGACGCGTTCCGCGAGCGCCGGTTCATCCAGCAATCTGCGCGTGCGCGCGATCTCCGCCACCGCCGCATTGTATTTGTCGCGCAGAGAGCCTTTACCCTCGGTGTGCACGTTGCGCACCACCCACAAGCGGTGCTGCACGTGATCGAACGCCAGTATGCCGTGATAGAACATTAGCTGCGCGTCGTACAAACCAATGTCGTCTTTCAAGCGCGCGGGCAGACGCTCGATCAAACGCACCATATCGTAAGAAAAATAGCCGATGGCTCCAGCCACCAGCGGCGGCAATCCCGGCAGTCGCACGGGACGAAAGCGTTGCATGCGTTCGCGCAAAAATGTAACTGGATCGCGCTCTTCCCAGATCAGCCGGTCGCGGCTCTCCAGCACGCACGCGCCATTCGCATAGCGGAACACTTCTTCTGGATTCGCACCCGCGAAAGTATAGCGCGCGATTTTTTCTCCGCCCTCAACGCTCTCCAGCAAAAAGGAATAGCGCGCGCCCTGCGCGATGCGCAGATATGCGCTCACCGGCGTCAACAAGTCCGCGGAAAACACGTCGTACACGGGGACCAGGTTCCCCTGCTTGGCTAGCCGCTGAAACTCCTTGAAATCCGGCTGAATCATCCCCGGCTCCGCGATTTCTTCGCCGCCGAACGTGCCGGCGCTTGTGCTGCCAAGCGGGCTTCTTCCTTCAGTGCTCCTAGCACCGCCGTGCGCATCCGCGTCACGGGCGCACGTTTGCCGGTCCACAATTCCCACTGCGCCACGCCCTGCGCCACAAACATCTCCACTCCCGAGATTCCAGCAATTCCTTTGCGCGCCGCAATCTTCAAAAGTTCCGTCCTCTGTGGCCGGTAAATCAGATCCATAACGACCCGACAGTGTAACTCGCGCGCCCTAAGCGGCGAAACGCCGGCGTGCGGATGCATCCCGATTGGCGTGGCGTTCAGCACCGCGTCAAATCTTTCCGTAAGCAGTGCGCGACGCGGAACCACTTCACCATTGCAATCCCGCGCCAGTTCGCGCGCAGCCACCTCGCGCCGTGCGCAAATCACCACTCCAGCTCCCGCGCGCGCCAGCGCAAACGCCGCCGCCCGGGCCGAGCCTCCGGCGCCAAAAATCAGCACGCGGCTCTTCGCCAATCGCATGCGCGTTTGCAGCGCCCGCAAAACGCCGAGATAGTCGGTATTAGACCCATGCAGCGAACCGTCGCTGCCTACGGTCACGGTATTCACGGCGCCGATCTCGGCGGCGAGCGAATCGCAGCTCTTCAAATGCTTCATAATCGCCTGCTTGTGCGGCAGCGTAACGCTGAATCCGCGCACGCCAATCTCCGGCACCGCCGCCAGAAACTCCGAAAGCGTATCCACCAAAAACGGCAAATACACCGCGTTCAGCCCACGTGCGGCAAAACCCGTGTTGTGCAGCAGCGGCGAAAGCGAATGCCCAATCGGCGAACCAATCACGCCATAAACATTCGTAGCGCGATTCAGTTCGTGCGCGCGATATAGTCCTTTCATCTCGCGCAGCGACACCTGCCCCGGCGCGGTAGCTTCAGCGACAGGTCCATACGCCAGCGCGCTGCCCTCGCGCAGCGCCAGCATACGCAGCGGCAGCCCCACCTCGCCCATGGGCACTGCAACGATCCTGTGCGCTCTGCCCGCAGAACGCAGATACCGCAGCAGCCGCAAACCATCGCCAAACCGTGTAACCTGCGCGGCAATCTTCACCGCATTAGCGTCGCTATAGGGCGCGACCTCCAACCAACGCGGCAACGGCGGCATGCGGGCAAAATCGTGCACGGATAGCAGCACGCGCCGCGGTACGCCCGCCTCTCTCGCCACCTGCACCGCGCCGCCTGGCATTTCGCGCATACTCTCAACTTCCAAATCGCACCACGCGCAACCCGCCTCGCGCGCCCGCGCCAGCCAAAAAAGCTCCGCGGCCACGTCGCCTGCAAATCGCCCGCCACCTTCGACGCGTCGACAAGTAGCAATAAACGTGGCTTTGGCGAATTTCTGACTCTCCAGCCATCGCAAAAAGCTCTCCCGCTCGGCGTCGGATCGCAGCCAATCCAGGCGCAACTCAACGGTAGGTGTTTCCGCTAAGGCCGCGTGTACCTGCCGCCGCATGGCCCTAGCCTCAGGAGCGGCCACCACGGCGCACAGCCGCCGCAACCGCGCGTCCCCCAGTAAACCCGGTAACCCGCTCATTCTCGCTTTAGCCCTCTCGCAACTCGTTAAAAATAAGACTACTTAGGCTGCAGTATCAAAAGTGTAAAGCGTCCCCAGCCATTTCGTTGACGACCCTCACCGCCCCTGTTACTTTCGCTAATGCACCGTCTCCGCCCGGCCCTTGGGGGTACTTCTGAAGGAGCATTTTCTATGCGTGCTAACGTAACAGTTCTAGCCCTTTCGCTGTTGGTTTTTGCGAGCGCTGCCGCGGCACAGGATCCGCAGCCCGGCTCGAACTCGCTGCAACCCGGCTATTCCGCTGCCAACTGCTCGGGTTTCATCTCCGATCAGAAGCTTCCCGAAGACACCCGCCTGATCTCCGGCGAACAGTCCGAGTATAAGGTGGTGTTTTCGCGGGGAAACTATGTTTTCGTCAACCGCGGCCAGGACCAGGGCGTGCGTGTCGGCGACCGCTTCATGGTCATTCGCCACGAAAGGGATTATCTCACCGACAACGTCAACTGGTTTAAATGGCAGACCAAACTCATGAAGGCCATGGGCATCTCGTATATTGACGCCGGCCAGATTCGCGTAGTCAAGGTCGAGCCAAAGGTCTCCGTTGCCGAGGTGATCTTCTCTTGCGACTACATGCAACGCGGCGACATCCTCCGTCCCTATGTGGAGCGCCCCCAGCCGCCGTACAAGGACGCCGCGGCGTTCGACCACTTCGCTCCCGTTAGCGGCAAGCCCGTCGGCACCATCGTTTCGGGCTACGACTATAGCGACGCTTTTGGCCAAGGCACCACGGTGTACATCAATTTGGGTGCGGCGCAAGGCTTGAAAGTCGGCGACTACGTTCGCGTCTTCCGTCATCAAGGCGAACCAGGCGAACTCACGCCCCAGACCCCAGGCTACCAGTACATGCTGCTTGGTTTCGGAAGCAGTCCGATCAAGTACACGTGGAAAGACTTGCCGAGGGAACTGCTTGGTGAAGCCATCGTGCTCAACGTCAGCCGCAACTCCGCGACTGTGCTGCTCACCTTCAGCAGTTCCGAGATTTACGCCGGGGACTACGCGGAAATCGAATAACTTCCCAATCGTATTAGCGGTAATAGGGTCCGCCGGTAAGCCTTTCCGGCGGGCTCTTTTTTTGGCGGAAGTTGGATGGCGGGGAATTAAAGCGGAATCGCGTCTTGTGGCTTCTTTCTCGATTCCAGCATGCGCAGTTTGCGGCGTTGTTTGATGCGGTCGTCCACCTTGGCCCAGAAGCGCAGAAAATATTGCGCCGCGGAAACCAGTGCGCTGACCACCACCAGCCACAGCAGCGCCTTGGAAATCGGCTGCAGCGAAGGGTGCCGTGCTCCCGCAATTAACACCGCTACCGCGCAAACCTGCAAGACCATTTTGGTCTTGCCCAATACCGAGGCTTCGATCGTAAATCCTTCCGCGGAAGCAATATTGCGCAATCCCAGCACGGTAAATTCACGCCCGATAATAATCACTACCATCCACCCGGGCACCAGATGCATGTCCACCAACGAAACAAATGCGGCCGAAATCAGAAGTTTGTCAGCGATGGGGTCGAGCAGAATTCCCAGCGTAGTCACTTCCGAGCGCCGCCGCGCCAGAAAGCCGTCGAGCCAATCGGTGGCCGCCGCCGTCAGCAGAATCAGCACGCCCCAAAACTCGAAGTGCATGGTGAAGCCCAGCATTTCGATATTTGGGCTCCGCGTGAGCAGAATGACAATCAATACCGGTACGAAAAAAATCCGGAGCAGCGTCAATGCGTTGGGAAGGTTCATGGGCGCCGGACGGCGCGGGTGGGCCGCCTGATGTGCGAAAAATCACCGCCAAATCACTATAGACTCCGCACCAGTGCTCGTCAACGCTTCCCACGCGCAAAAATTCACCTCGTAACTTCAGCCGAGGTTAGGTACTCACCTCTAAACAAAGGATTTCGCCAGAATGGCGTAATCCTGCCAGGTCCCTTGCGCTGCAGGCTCGCGATCTGTGCAAATGTGGAATCCGGGATCGTTGTAATCAAGTGTTGATAAAAGCCAGCAAATCGTCAAGTTGCTTACGTAAGTGCTTCTTGTTCAACTACATGGCTTCGCCTTGCGGCGGTGCCGCTGCTCGTTAGCGGCACCAGGCCGACGGCTCCCGGCGGCCTCCTCCCCGCTTTCCACAATGTTTTCCACAGAGTACCTCATCCGCTCTCGCGCATGGTTCTTGCGCTCCTAAATCCCTTCTCTTGAGCTTTTTGCAGACAGTATCGGAATGATAATCGCAGATTACCTCGCGACTTCGTGCCAATTCTG
>DATFYV010000304.1:0-28113 GCA_035314845.1 Candidatus Acidiferrum sp. | reverse complement strand
TGATTGCGCTGGATTTGAGCGATGTGGCGGCGCGGGTGGTGCGGCAGGTGCAGCTGAGTGTGTGGTTTCGGTTTCGCCGGGCGGTGGAGGGTACGGCGACGGTGCTGCTTTTGCTGGGGCAGGAGTCCAATGCCAAGACTTGTGCGTCGCTGGTGTTGCGCATGGAGGGGGAGACGGGGGTTTGGCGGGAGACGGGGCCAAACCAAAATGCAAAAAACACACCACCAGGATTGACTGTGCCACAGGGGTGTTTGCTGGAGGGAGCGAAGAGTTGGGCGGAGGTGGTGCGTTCGCGGATGCGGATGGAGGATGGGCAGGCGCGTGGGGAGCGGGTGATGTCGCCGCGGGTCATGACGATTGACGCCCGAAAAATGAGTGGGAAGCGGATGGATGCGGCGGGGTTTGCGGTGAAGACGGCGTGGAATTATTTGGATGAGAGAAACATTTGAACGAGGATGTGTTCGCGCCTACGGCGCTCGCGCGTTGTGCACGCACCGACCCAGCCCTCACGGGCTGGGCTAACGTATGCCGCGCCTACCGCGCTTGATTTGTGCGAGAGAGATGATTTTCAGTTTGCAAAATGAGATTTGCGGCGATTTACGTTCCGGAGTTTATGGTGCAGGCCGTGGTGCGCGCGGAGGTAGGGACACGAGAAGCTGCGCCCGCCCCGGCCCAGACCTATCGTGCAGAAGTACAGACGGAGGCCCGCGCGAAGGCGGGTGTCGATCCGCATAAAGAAGAAAACTCTCGCGCTAATAATGGTGCCGGCGAACGCGCCACCGTCCTGATTGATAGCAATCCCCCGCTATATAGCGTGGTGGCGGCGAATGCTGCGGCGCTGGAGCTGGGGATTTTTTTGGGGATGACCAAGGCCAATGCCGCACAGTTTGCGGGAGTGGAGATTCACGCGCGGTCAGTGACGGCGGAGAAGGCGGCGCATGCGGCGTTGCGCGATGTGGGGTGGTCGATGTCGCCGCGGATGGAAGATGCGGCGGCGGATTTGGTGATTTTGGATGTGGCGGGATTGTCTTCGCTGCTGGGCACGGACGAACAGATTGCGGAGTTGCTGGTGACGCGGGCTGGGGAGTGCGGACTACTGGTGAATGTGGCCATTGCGGAGAATATTTCTGTCGCGGAGGTGGCGGCACGCGGATTTGCGGGGAGTACGTTGATTGCCGCGGGGGAAGAAGCTGCGCGGATTGGAGGGTTAGCGGTCAGCGTGCTTTCGCCGCCGGAAGAGATGGCGGAGACGCTGGAGCTTTGGGGCATTCGCACGTGCGCGGAGTTGGCGCGCTTGCCGGTGCTGCAACTTTCGGAGCGTTTAGGGCAGGAGGGCGTGCGCTTGCGTGCGCTTGCGCGGGGCACGGCTTCGCGCGAGTTGGTGATTGCTGAGGCGGAGCTGAGTTTTGAAGAAGAGATGGAGCTGGATGACGCGGTGGAAGAGCTGGAGCCGCTGTCCTTTGTGCTGGGGCGGCTGCTGGATCAGCTTTGCGCGCGATTGACGGCGCGAGCGCTGGCGGCAAGCTTGCTGCGCGTGCGCTTTGATTTACAGCCGGCGTTTGAGAATGCGCTGGATGTGCGCACGGAGGTGGTGCGAGAGAAACGTTTGCCGGGGATTTATGAGCGCAGTATGCAGCTGCCGGTGCCAATGCGCGATGCCAAGTTGCTGTTGAAATTGCTGCGTCTGCGCTTGCAGGGAAGTCCGCCGGGGGCGCCGATTGTGAAGGCACTCGTGGCGGCAGAGGCGGCGCGTCCGCGGATGACGCAGCGGGGGCTTTTTCTGCCGAGCTTTCCGGATGTGGAAAAATTAGAGCTGACTTTGGCGCGGCTCGAAGGCGTGGTTGGCGAGGGCAATGTGGGTTCGCCGGAAGTGGTAGATACGCACCGGCCGGGAGAGTTTCGCATGGAGCGATTTTCGCCGGTGCGAGAAGAAGCGACCTGCTCCGGCAGGAAAAAAACGGCAAAGAAATATGACGCGGAAAAAACGGAAAAGCATTTGGCGAAAAAGTCCCCGACCATGAGCTTTCGCGTGTTTCGTCCACCACTGCCGATCAACGTAAACTCGCGCGATGGGCGTCCGGCGGAAGTGTTTTTGCAGGGGCGGCGCGGGGAAGTGCACAAAGCTTCGGGCCCCTGGCGGACGTCTGGGGAGTGGTGGAGGGAAGAAGAGTGGAATGAGGATGAGTGGGATTTGGAGGTTCGTTTCGCTGGCAAAGCTGGCGCGCAAACAGGAACATACAAGACAGTGAAGCGGCTGGAGCAAAAAGGCTCTTCGTCAAAGGACTACACAAAAGCGAGAAACATCACGGAAGAATTTGGGAGCTACCGAATTTATTTCGATGCCGTGCGGCAAGGGTGGTTCGCGCGAGGGATATACGACTGATGTATTGCGAGCTGCATGCGCGGTCGGCGTTTAGCTTTCTGGAAGGGGCATCCATTCCGGAAGAGTTGATTTCCGTGTGCTCGGAGTTGGGAATGCCGGCGATAGCGTTGCTGGATCGCGATGGCGTCTATGGCGCCCCGCGATTTCACTTGGCGGGCGTGAAAGCGGGCGTCAAGGCACACATCGGCGCGGAGGTGACCGCCGAGGAAGCGAATACAGAAAAAGGCATACGAGGCTGGCGATATGCGTTGCTGGTGAAATCACGCGAAGGCTACCAAAATCTTTGCCGGCTGATTACCCGCATGAAATTGCGAGCCGCTAAGGGCCAAGGAAGCGTGCACGCGCAGGAGGTGGCGGAGTTGAGCGATGGGCTGATTTGCTTAACGGGCGGAGAAGAAGGCGCGCTGGCGCAAGCGCTGGAATGCGGTGGAATGCGTGCGGCGGTCGGGCGTGTCACGAAATTGTGTGAAGTATTCGGGCGGCAAAATGTTTATGTGGAGGTGCAGCGGCATTTTTCGCGAGGCGAAGAAGCGCGCAATGCGGCGGCGGTGGAAATCGCGCGGCAATTAAAATTGCCGCTGCTGGCCACCAATGGGGTGCGGCATGCGCGTCCGGAGCAGCAGCAGATACTGGATGTGTTTACCTGCCTGCGGCATCACCGGGTGCTGGCGAACGCCGGGCGTTTGCTGAACCGCAACGCAGAGAGTCACGTGAAATCCGTACAAGAGATGATGCAGTTATTTGGCGATTTGCCGGAAGCGATTGCCAATACGCAAGAGCTTTCCGCGCGGTTGCAATTCACGCTGGACGATCTGGGCTACAAATTTCCAGAATATCCCGTGGCGAAGGGCGAAACGCAGATGAGTTTTCTGCGCGCGCGGACGCACGAGGGAATGCTGTGGCGTTATGGCGCGGACGATGAGAAAGCGCACGCGCAACTGGAACGCGAGCTGGCGTTGATCGAAAAGCTGGATTTGCCGGGGTATTTTTTGATTGTGTGGGACATCGTGCGCTTCTGCCGCGAGAAAAATATTCTGGTACAGGGGCGGGGATCGGCGGCGAACAGCGCGGTGTGCTATGCGCTGGGGATTACCGCGGTGGACCCGGTGAAGATGGATCTATTATTTGAGCGCTTTCTTTCGGAGAAGCGCGGCGACTGGCCGGACATCGATCTGGACTTGCCCAGCGGGGATCAGCGCGAGCGAGCTATTCAGTACGTTTATGAGCGCTACGGGAAACTGGGCGCGGCAATGACCGCCAACGTGATTACCTATCGCGGCAAATCGGCGGCGCGGGAAATTGGCAAGGTGCTCTCGTTCGATGCGGAGACGCTGGCGCGGCTATCCAGCCTGGTAGGCGCGTGGGAATACCGGGATAGCAACGACACGCTGGAGCGGCAATTCAAAGATGCGGGCTTTGATTTACAGCAGCCGCGCATCCGGAAGTTTTTTGAGTTGTGCCAGGTGGTGCAGGATTTGCCGCGCCATCTGGGGCAGCATTCCGGCGGCATGGTGATCTGCCAGGGACAGCTCGATTCGATTGTGCCGGTCGAACCGGCAACCATGCCCGGGCGCGTGGTGGTGCAATGGGACAAAGAAGACTGCGCGGACATGAAGATCGTAAAGGTGGATTTGCTGGGCCTGGGCATGATGGCGGTGCTGGAAGATTCGATTGCGTTGATCCGACGCGATTATGGCGAAGAAATGGATTTGGGAACATTGCCGGCGGGCGATGCCGCGGTGTATGACGCTTTGCAAAAAGCAGACACCGTAGGAATGTTTCAGATCGAGAGCCGGGCGCAGATGTCCTGCTTGCCGCGGCTAAAGCCGGTGTGCTTTTACGACATCGTGGTGCAGGTGGCGATTATCCGGCCGGGGCCGATCGTGGGGAAGATGGTGCATCCGTATTTGCGACGGCGGCAGGGGAAAGAAAAGACGGAGTGCTTGCATCCATCGCTGGAGAGCACCCTGACGCGGACTTTGGGCGTACCGCTATTTCAAGAACAACTGCTGCGCATCGCCATGATTGCAGCTGGCTTTTCCGGAAGCGAGGCGGAGGAGTTGCGGCGCGCGTTCGGATTCAAGCGCTCGGAAAAGCGCATGAAAGAAGTAGAGGTGAAACTGCGCGCCGGGATGGCCAAGAATGGAATTCAGGGCGAGACGCAAGATCGTATCGTGCTGGCGATTTCGTCGTTTGCACTGTACGGATTTCCCGAATCGCATGCGGCGAGTTTTGCGTTGATTGCCTATGCCAGTGCGTATTTGAAATGCCATTACCTGGCGGCATTTACCGCAGCCATGCTGAACAATCAGCCCATGGGATTTTATTCTCCGGCCACCCTGGTGAAAGATGCGCAACGGCATGGATTGCGATGCAAGCCCATCGATGTGACCTGTTCCGATTGGGAATGTCATCTGCAAAAATTGCCGGCGGGATTTGCCGTGCGCCTAGGGATGCGCTACGTGAAGGGATTGCGCGCGGAGACGGGCCGGGAAATTGCACGGCAGCGCCAGATTGGACCATTTGCTTCGATTGAAGACCTAAAACGCCGGGTTCCGGCCATCCAAAAATCGGAGCTGACCGCGCTGGCCGCCGTGGGCGCGTTGAATGGTATTGCCGGGGATCGCCGGATGCACCGCAGGGATGCTTTGTGGCAAGTGGAACGCGCGGCGCGCAGAGCCGGGCCCTTGCTGGAGGGAATGGACGATGCGGTAGCGGAAGCGCTAAGCGAAGGGATTGCAGAAACAAATTCAGGGATAGAAAAGAAAGAGACAGGAGCAAAGAAAACGGCAAGAGAGGAGATGGCGCCTGTTGTTGGGGCAACCGCTGGCAGTAATGATTCGCCCTTGTTGCCGATGACGGCGGAAGAGCGGTTGGTGGCGGATTTTCTGGGGACCGGAATCACCGTGGGGCCACATCCGCTCGCATACCACCGTGCAGCACTGAATCAAGCAGGGGTATACCCCGCAATTGAATTGCCGCAATTGCCGGATGGGATGCGCGTGCGTGTGGCAGGAGCCGTGATCGCACGACAACGTCCGGGAACGGCGAAGGGCTTTGTGTTTTTAAGCTTGGAAGATGAAACGGGAATTGCGAATGCCATTATCACGCCCCAGCTATTCGAGCGAGATCACACGGTGGTGGTGCGCCATCCGTATTTGTTGATCGAAGGACGGTTGCAGAATCAGGAGAACGTCACGTCCGTAAAAGTAGAACGGATCGAATCGCTGACCATCACTCGCGCGGAACCGGGGTCACACGATTTTCATTGAACGGCTAGGAAGCCAGTCCCAGATCGCTCTGCGAAGCGTGTGCTGATGCAGGAGGAGGCACGAGTACGTCCTCGGTCATGCGCCGATCATTCCACTTGGCGTGATGAATCTGTTTGGCCAGATGCAGCTTCTTCAGGATCCAGATGCCGTACCAGTTCAGGTCAATCTCATACCAGCGCAAGCCGTGGCGGGCCGAAGTGGGATGGGCGTGATGATTGTTGTGCCAGCCTTCGCCGAACGTGAGCATGGCCACCACGAAGTTATTCGTGGAGGTGTCGCGGGTAACGAAACGGCGCGAGCCCCAGACGTGCGTTGCAGAATTCACCAGCCAAGTGGCATGCAGACCCAGAGTGGTGCGCAGGAAGATTCCCCAGAATACGCAAGAAAGGCCGCCATGGACGCCGCCCCCGAATGCAGTGCCAAAAGCGTACAGAAGAGCCGCCAGGACGATGATGGGTACGTAATGATATTTGGTGATCCATACATGAAACTTGTCTTTGGCCAGATCCGGCACGTAACGCGAAAGCGTGGAAGTATCGTGGTGCATGGACTTGCCCACCAGCAGCCAGCCGATGTGTGCCCACCACTTGCCATCGCGCGGGGAATGGGGGTCGCCATCGCGATCAGAAAACTGGTGATGGATGCGGTGCGTGGCCACCCAGAAAATTGGCCCGCCTTCCAGCGCCAGCGTGGCGCAAACGGTCAGGAAATATTCCAGCCATTTGGGAGTTTTGTAGCCGCGATGCGTCAGCAGCCGGTGATAGCCCATGCCGATGCCCCAACTGCCGGACATCCACCACAGCAGCAGAGAGACAAACAGCGCTCTCCAACTGAAGAAAAACAGCGCCACAACCGCACCGATATGAAAGAGGGCCATGACCGATGTGGTCACCCAATTAATGGACTTCTCTCCAGGCACTCTTCTTTGCAAAGCATCCAGTTCCATGGCCATGTTGATCCTTTTTTCTACTTCGACATCCGAACGCGCGAAGCGGAACGGCAGCGAAAATAGCGGTTACTACGAGGGCTGTTCGCCGACTATTGAAATCATCCCGCAGAAGAACGTCAGTGACAAGGTAAATCGAGGCAAAGGGCGGTCAAATTATAAGCAGCTTGGCGCGGGAATTAACACGAAAGTTTTAACCGCGTTGTGAGCTTCGTCACAGCTTAAAAATCATCATCTTTTTTGGGCGTGTACAGATTGCGCGTGGGCTTTGGGGAATGGGTCTCGCGAAAGACATCGAGTTCCGCGCCGGTGATGGCGTAATGCAGCGGCATCACCGCTGGCGCCTCGCCGGCTAATTCCGTGCGCAGGCGTAGAGAACAGATGTTGGGGCCGTCCTGGATGCGGGCGCGCCGCGAGGTGAAGGCCTCGTTTTCGATCGACAAAGTAAACGCGCGCTGTTCGCCGCCTTCCCGCACGGTAAAGGTGTATTCGCGAAAGAGGGGCTTGGCCTGAAAGCCGACGTACTGGACATTGATGGTGTTGATCACCGGCGCGCCTGTTTTTCCGGCTGGGCCGGGACGGCGACTTTTTCCGGTTGCGGCGAAAATTGTCCAGCCAACCAAGCGGCTGCTAATCCAACGAGAATCCAGGGCAATACGGACATGGCGGCCTCTTCAGGTTACGAAATGCGAAAGCTCAATACTTTAGCAAGTTATTTTCTGATGTACGGTAACACTGCGCTTATGCGGCGTAGGTGTCAAGGCGGTTCATCTCGAATAGCTGCGGCGATTTCCAGAAGATGTGGCGATAGACATCGGCAATGAGCTTTCGTAGACTCGCGGTAGACAATGGCAGGCCGGCTTTATTGTTTTTATGTTCATTAAACGCTCGCGGCTCATTTGCGTTTCGCTTCTGGGGCTCGCTATTTTGCATAGCGCGTGGCCGGCGGGGATTTTGGCCACGGGTCAAGTTCCGCAAGACTTTGAAAGCCGGAACGCCGCGCGAAATGACCCTTGGGCCAGCTCAGCGGGCAAGGTGGTGGTGTTGATCTTTGTGCGCACCGATTGTCCGATCGCCAATCGCTATGCTCCGGAGATTCAAAGGTTAAGCTTGGCACACGCCTCGGATGCCTCTTTTTGGTTGGTCTATCCCGATAAGCGCGAAACGGCGGAAGCCATTCGCAAACACCAGGCAGAGTATCACCTGACGCTGCCCGTGTTGCGCGACCCACGGCGTGAATTGGTGAAGCGCGCGCAGGTTTCCGTGACGCCGGAAGCCGCGGTGTTTGATGCCAAAGGTCGTTTGGTGTATCACGGGCGCATCGATAACTGGTTTGAAGATTTCGGGCGCGCGCGTCCGGCGCCTACTACCCACGAACTTGCGGATGCCATAGCTGCGGCGGTCAGCGGTCATCCGGTGGAGCCGCTAAGCGTGGCTGCGGTGGGTTGTTACCTTTCCGATCTGCAATGACGCGGCCCGCGATGATGCGCCAGGCAGGCACTCACAACTTCAGAACAATCGCGGTCCAAAGGTTTTTCGGCGTGATAACCGCGCTCGCGCTGCTGGTGGCGTTGCATGCCGATGGCTATCGGGCCGGAGGCGGATCTGCCGTCGCTCACCCGGCACAACAGCGCACCGACTCGTCAAGTCAAGCCATCCCGCAAGAAGTCACTTTCAATCGCGATATCGCACCCATAATTTTTCGCTTCTGCGCGCCGTGCCACCGCCCCGGCGAAGCGGGACCATTCTCGTTGCTGACCTACGAAGACGTGCAGTCCCACGCTCGACAGATCGTTTCCGTGACTGCGCGGCGCTACATGCCACCGTGGCTGCCGGAGCCGGGCGACTCTGAGTTCGCCGATGAGCTGCGGCTCACACCGGAGCAGATCGCGCTGTTTCGCGCGTGGTACGAGGCCGACGAACCACAAGGTGACGCCAAGGATTTACCCGCCCTCCCAAAATTTACCCAAGGCTGGCAGCTCGGCAAGCCCGATGTAATTTTGCAAGCTACGAAGCCGTACCTGCTTCCCGCGGGGGGAACGGATCGCTATTGGAACTTTGTGTTTCGCACCCCACTCGCGGAGACGCGCTGGATTAAGGCGGTGGAGATTCGTCCAGGTAACAACCGTCAGGTGCATCACGCCAATCTGCTGGTGGATCGTTCGGAAACGGCGCGCCGTGAGGAACCCGCACCCGGCGATGGTTTCGCCGGGATGGAGTTGCAAATCGAATCCGAGACTTTTGATCCCGACGGGCACTTTTTGTTCTGGAAGCCCGGTTCGCTAGTGAAACCTGAGCCACGCACCATGGCGCTCCGGCTGGATGCTGGGAACGATCTGGTTCTGAACACGCACTTACAGCCTTCCGGGAAACCGGAGCGCATTCAGCCGAGTTTGGGGCTCTATTTCACCGACCAGGCCGCCACGGAATTTCCGGTACTGCTGCAACTCGAAGGCGACAAGCAGCTGGATATTCCGGCAGGGGAAAGGCACTTCGTGGTCTCAGACGAGTTCACATTGCCGGTGGCCGTGGAGGTGCTCGCGATCTATCCCCACGCACACTATCTGGGAAAGGATTTGCTGGCCCTGGTGCGCCTGCCCAATGGCCAAGAAAAAACGTTGGTACACATCCCGCGATGGGATTTGAACTGGCAGGCGGTTTATCGCTATGCCCAACCGGTGAACCTGCCGCGCGGATCAACGATTGTAATGCATTACTCGTACGACAATTCGCACGACAATTTGGCCAATCCCAACGATCCGCCACAACGCGTGGTGGCGGGAAACCGCGCTAGTGACGAAATGGCTCATCTGTGGTTGCAGGTGTTGCCCCTCGGTGAAAGCGGCGCGGCCATCGATACGGTCTCCGCTGGCGTCAATGACGCGCGGATGAAATTGCAAGAAGCCTTGGCCCGTCATCACATCGCGAATAACGCCGGCGATTTTGCAGCGCACTACAATCTGGCCGCCATATTCCAGATGCGTGGTGAAACTCAGGCTGCGGAGGCGGAATTTGCCGCGGCGCAGCGATTGCGTCCGGGATATCCCGCGGTGGAGAACGCGCTGGGCGCTACGCTGCTGGCCATGGGAAAACTTCCCGAGGCCATCGAACATCTTGAAGTGGCGGCTCAGGCGCGCCCCGACTATTTTGATGCGCACTACAACCTGGGATTGGCTCTGGCGCGCCACGATGATTTTGCGGCTGCGGTGCAGGAGTTGCGCTTGGCCGTAACGCTCAGCCCGAAAGATGCCAACGCCGAAGCCAACCTGGGTAGCGCCCTGGCCGCGCAAGGCGACCTTGCGGAAGCCAAGATTCACCTGGAGCGGGCCTTGGAACTCAATCCGCAAAATGCCCTGGCGCGGGAGAATCTGGAGCAAATTTTGCCCGATCTGCCGCACTGAAAATCGGGCGCACGGACCGTATTGCCAGGCGCATAATTTCGCTTGGAGATTAGCGTGAAAGGCTCTAGCTTCGGTCTTACGGAATTGGAGGGCGTCTGATGGTGAAGAAAAAGACCGCGAAGCCTGCCAGAGTGCTGGTCATTGATGTCGGTGGCACGAATGTGAAAATGTTGGCAATGGGACAGAAGGAGCCGCGCAAATTTCCGTCCGGGCCGGCCATGACGGCGCAGAACATGGTGCAAATCGTAAAAAAGGGCACCGCTGACTGGGAATACGACCGCATTTCGCTCGGGTATCCGGGGCCGATTATCAACGGCCATCCCCTGCGCGAGCCGCATAACCTCGGCGGCGGTTGGATGGCCTTCGATTTCGCCAAGGCCTTCGGCTGCCCGGTGAGAGTGATCAACGACGCTTCGATGCAGGCGCTGGGCAGCTACAAGGGCGGGCGAATGTTGTTTCTCGGGCTGGGCACCGGACTCGGCTCGGCCATGATCGTCGACGGCGTGCTGGAGCCCATGGAACTGGCACATTTGATTTACAAAAAAGAGAAGACCTACGAGGATTTCCTCGGGCTACGGGGCTTGGAACGACTTGGGAAGAAAAAGTGGCGGCAGCACGTTCACAAAATCACGGAAAAATTGATCGAGGCGCTAGAGGCCGATTACGTAGTGCTGGGCGGCGGAAATGCCAAGAAGCTGAAAGAGCTGCCACCAAAGGCGCGTCTCGGCACGAATGAAAACGCTTTTTTGGGTGGCTTCCGCATGTGGGAAAAGAAGTAGCTGCGAAGTTCCTTGCCCGTATCCGTCTCGCGTAGCGCGTGCTCGCAGCGAAAACAGACAGCGCTTTCACGCGCGGCATCCTTAAATTTCCGGTGCCTCGTTCGCGCCGAGTGCCCCCTACGAGACTTATCGCGAATATTCACGGAAGGCGCACAAAAGCACACCACCGCTGGTCACCAGCGGGTGGAACCAACTGGCGGATTTGCGAGCATCGCTGGGTAGGGGAATAAGGACGAGGCGGTCAGCCCATTGCGAGACTTGTTCAAGAGAATCGTAGACGCTGTACGAATATGCCAGTCCGTCGCCTTCGGTAATGCGATAGCCTTTTCCACCGGTCCGCAAATAGTTGTAAGCATCCCACAGGCGCAATTTGTAGAGCACTAGTTTGACAAAACGCATGGCCAGCGAACCCTGGCCGAAGCGATTGCTGTCCGAAATTAAGACCGCCTTGCTGGCGACGCGCAGCATTTCCTTAACCACAGCGGCGGGATTGCCCACGTGGTGCAGAATGCCAAACTCGCAAACCACGTCGAAGCTGTGATCGGCAAACGGCAGGGCCTCGCCGCTGGCCTGCAGAATCGGGCCGCTAGCGATGTTGCCGTTGCGGGCAGCTTCTTGCACCAAAGCGGCAACGGGCTCAACGCCGCAAACGAACAGGTCGGGCATGGCTTCTTTGAGGTCGCGCATTCCCTTGCCGGTTGCGGTTCCCACATCAAGCACCGAGCGGGCGTCCAGCATGCGCAGAATTGCGGGCACGAATTTGGCACTGAAGCCGTCCTGAGAGCCTTCATGCGTGTGCATGTGGTCGTAGCGGCCGGCGTTTTCGCTGTAGTAGCGCCTTTGGATTTCCACGGCCGGATCGGGGTTTTGCGCCATTTCATCCTTTGCGAAAAATAAAGGAGTGCGCAGTAAATTTTACTTGAAATACCGACGGGCCACTAACGAATGCGTGCCATGGATTGACGAGTGCGATCATTAGCCTTTGCGGTTATTCAACAGCTTCCAAACTGCGGCGGCGTTGCGATCCCAGGTCCAGGCTAGTGCGCTTTGCGTGGCGCTGTGGCCAATACGCTCACGGAGTTCGGGTTGACCATGAAGCAGGCGCAATAGCTTTGCGAGTGTTGACACGTCCAGCGGGTCGCGGAGCACGAAACCATCGATACCATCGTGAAGAAGTTCCGAGACTCCAGCATCGGATGAGGTAATCACGGGAAGGCCGCAAGCCATGGCTTCCGCGACGGGCATGCCGAAGGAGTCTTCGCGCGTGGGGCTGACGTATACATCCGCGGCGGCGTAGAAGTCGAGCACGTCGGAAGACGGCTGCTCCCACTGGCAGCGGCCGAAAACCCCGAGACCTTGGGCCAATTGCTGAAAGGCTTGCGGCGAATCGCTACCCACCACGATAAGGCGCAGGGGTGCATCGCCGAGCAGAGCCATGGCGCGAAGGATGGTGGCGAGACCCTTGACCTCCCAATCGTTGCCAATCAGCAGCAGGACGAAATCGCCGGTTCGGAAACCGCGGCGATCGCGCGCTTGCTCGCGCCGGGCCAGGCGCTCGAGCGGCGAAAATAACACGGTATCCACACCGTTCGAGACAACTCGGACATCGGTCCTGTGAAAATAACTGGCTAATTGCGCGGCGGTGCGTTTGGAAACGGCAGCCAGAGTGACGCGCTGATTCGAGTAGATGCGGCGCTCCAGGCCGGTGAGCAGAGCGTAGTAGGTCTGGCGATGAATGCGGCGAAAGAGACAGAGCGCCTGCAGTGTGGGCTCGCTGTGATCCTGCGACAGTTCCCGCAAACGATGAAAAATAGCGTGAACAATAACGACATTCGCGTCAGAGCAATTGACTCCGGGGGATAGAACGAGAGTAAATTCCGCGCCATGCCAAAAAGTGAAGGACCAGCGGCACAAGCGATTGAGGAGATACCAAAAAACGAAGGAAAAGAGCAGTGGTCCTTCCGCCGAAGGGACGCGGTGCCAGAAGATGACGCCACTCTCCGCGGAACGATGCCGACTCCATGGTGTGACAGGGAGATCCTCAACACGCTGGCTGAATAGATGAATTTCGCAATGGTAGTCGCGCGCGAGCCGTTCAACCAGCTCGGCGAAGGCGCGCTCGGTCCCGTGGCGACGGTCGAGAAATGGCGTAACGATCGCTAAACGCAAGTCAGCGGAACCCGAAGCGGCGCGAGGCCAAATTGGCCGCGTTTCCCGCCGGCAGTGTTGCCAGCTTGATAGTTGGCAAGCGAAAAAGAATGCCTAGCGTCAGCCAAAAGTAGGCGTTCAGCAGGAAATCTTCGTAGGGCTGGATTCCGGCAAACGTCAAAGGAAGTAGTAGCACAAGGGCATACCAAAAAATGACGAAGCCGATGGGGAATAATGGTGAGCCACGAAGTTTCTTGATTACGCCCCAGGCTGCAAAGAGAATGGCTGCGGTCATGGTCAACCACAGAACCAGTCCCAGTATTCCCATTTCGACAACCAGAGTGCCGAAGCCGCTTTCCACGCCGACCACTGGTGGTTTTGCATTGAAGAAACGTGCCACGTACTGACCACCCAGTGCGGTTGTGCCTATCCCGTAGCCCGTAAGCCAATGCGTATAGTAAAAAGCGCCCAAAAAATTCTCCACTGGATAGGTCCATGTGCGATGTCCCAGTTCCGATGCCGTACTGTTGGGGTCCAAAGTCTCCTTATAAATTGCGACGCGCGAAAGCAACGCATCCGGAAAAGTAAGGAATAAAAGAACGATACCCAGGGCAACTCCGATGATCGCACGTTGCATTACGCGAAAAGCGCGCAAAGCTTCGCCCTCGCGCCAGGGCGCTCCCCAAACGAAGGCCACAAGCGTGGCGGTTCCGTTGATGATGGTCCACAACAGGGCCCCGCGTGAGGCTGTTAGAAACGCGCCTGCAGCGGTGACGGCGATGGCCAGGAAGACAATGTTCCGCCCTTTTTTCTGGCGCAACAGCAGGTAGCCGCAGAACCCCAGCACCAGCAGCCAGGCGATAAGGGTAAAATCGGCATACCGGCCAGCGCTGACGAAAACGGAAGTAGGTCGGTAAGCAATCTGCCCGGTAATCGGGGAAACGCGATACAGGCCGCTGAGCAGCTTCAGATCCTCGGCTTGGTGCGCCGGATTCAGGAAGCCTGCTCCCAGAATGGATTGGGCTATGCCTAGCGAGACGATCAAGAGGATAAGTGCCACGTTTATGGTGAAGAATCGGCGGATGTCCCGTTCTGAGTTGAAGAAGGCATATCCCACGAACAGCAACGGAACGTAGTAAAAAAATATCTTGAACCCCATCAGCCCGTACCACACGGTCGTGGATTGGGGATTAAAGACCTGCATAATACCCAGCCAGACGAACAGTAGAAGCGCCGCGCGAAAAGGAACGCGAAAAAGAGCGAACTCCTTTTTGCGATAGGCGGCGATAAAGGAAATATAAACAACGAGCAGCAAAAAATCCTTGGCGAAGTAGATGGCCATGTTATTGCCAAGGAATTTTCTTGCAAAGTCCTCAAACAACAGCCAGGTCAGAAAAAAATACGCACCGTTACGCCAGTTATTAAGAATGACCACCACACTGGCGCCGATGATCAGAATCAGGCCTAAATACGCCAGTCCGTTCATATCGTCATTGATTACGTAATTTGCTAGAGTTCGCGCGGAGTAAACAAAAACCACCAGAAATCCGAGGATGAACAGAGGGTTCCGGCGCATGCCGCCCGCCGCTGCGGGAGCGCGAAGATAATTGAGGAGCGTGCGCATGAGGAAAACTAATTATGGCTGAGTGTCCGGCATTACGGAAGCGGCATTGTGGCATTTTCGGGCTAAGTAACGAAAATCGCGCTCGATGCGCGGTACCGCCTTATCGGATCCGTTATGGACTGTCGTTTAGGCCCCTCCATACAAATGGCGATAGATGCGCGCGTGCTCTTGGATCATGCGTTGATAATCACAGTATTCTTTGGCGCGTTGCCGAGCCTGACGCCCGAGCGCAGCGCGGAGCGCGGGATCGTCCAGCAAGCGTGAGAGTTGCGCGGCCAGCGCCGCAGCGTTGCCAATCTCAAACGTTAGTTCGGCGTCGCCAAGAACTTCCACGAAGGCGCCGAGATTCGAGGCCACCACAGGTAATCCGCGGAGCATATTTTCGGCCACCACCAGGCCAAACACTTCTCCGCCAAGCGAAGGCACGACAACGATGGAAGCGCTCGCGAGCGCGGCGTGCAGATTCTCCGCTCCCAGTCGACCGGCAAAATGCACGCAATCGCCGAGTTCTTCGGTACTTACCAGGGACTCCAGCGCGGCGCGTTCCGGCCCGTCACCAGCGATCAACACCTTGAACTGTTTTTGAGTTCTGCGCAAAATGCCAGCCGCGGCGATGAGCGTCGCCACTCCCTTGGTGGTCACCAGCCGGCCGAGGAAAGCGATGACCGGCGGCTCGGCTATTTGCGCCGGCCCAGCCGCCCGGGGCGTATCTTCCAGTCCGTGGGGAATAGCGGTCACGCGTGGCAGCTGTACGAGGCTGCCCAGCCACTGCGTGGGAGTGATGTTGGCCGCAACGCCGGAACAAAGATAGCGGCGCAGAAATGTTAGCAGCCAGAGCCTCAGCGAAAACAGCCGGCCGCTGCCAGAATTGCAGCGCAGGCACTCCTTATGGCGGCCAGCCATGAAATGCCCGGGGCACGGCGTTCCAGAGGGTTCAATCAACAGTTGGCCGTTGGGGCAGATGGTCTGAAAGCCGTGATGCTCGACGACCACCGGCCTGCGTGCCAGCCGCCCAAAAAGAATTGGCAGCAGCGCCGTGCCTGCCACGTGCAACACCTCTGTGGAACGAATCTGTTTCCATAATTGCGCGCGACTGGGCCGCCGCAGCACGGGAAAGGGGAGCGGATGATCGTCATAGTCAAGAGCCGGAGTTTGCGTGATCAACGTAATCTCAAATTGCTGCTCGCCGTCGGCGGCACGCAACTGCGAGAGTCCGCGGGCCAGCGATAGGACCAGAGTCTCCACGCCTCCGATGCTCGGGGCAAAGAAGTGGGAGTAAATGAGGAGCTTCATTCGTGAAGTTTTGAGGACGTAGCCGGGGCATTATGCGAAGCAGAGGCCGGGGCAGAAGTTGCGTCACCGCCTTCGTGGGCGTCATCGGCAATGCGCGTCACGGCAGTTTGAATCGCGTCCAGCATGGCGGCGATGTTTTGCTTGGGTGACCAGGTATGCATGTGCGCTACCACGGCCTCGCGAAAGCGCTGCAGTTCGCCAGGATGGCTGCTGCATTCGCGCAAGAGTCCCGCTAGCGCGTCTACGTCGCGGCAGCGATAAATAAATTTCGGATTCACCGGCGCCACCAGGTCGTGCGCGGCCCCGACCCGGTCGCTGACGATCACGGGGCAGCCGCAACACATTGCTTCATTCACTACCACCGCAAAAGGTTCGTAATTCGACGGCAGTACCATCACGTCGGACGCGGTGTAGACAGCGGGCAGCTGCGATTGATTGACGAACCCTAGAAAGCAGGTGCGCGAGGCGATTCCCAGTTTTTCGCTCTCGGTAGCCAGTTGCGCGCGAAGCGGTCCGTCGCCGGCGATCACCAGGCGGGCGTTGGGGAGTTTGGCTTTTGCGAAGGCCCGCAGAAGATCGCGTGGCCGCTTCCACGGCTGCAGTTTGGCACAAAAGAGAATGACCACGTCATCCGGCTCCGCACCCCACGTTCGCCGTACCGCTTCGCGATCAACCTTCGCGGATTGCTGCATCCACCAGTCATTGTCCACGGAATAGGGCGTCAGGGTGACGCGCTCTTCCGGCAAACCCAGCGAAATCATCAACTCCTTGGAGCTGGTAGAGGGAACGATGACCTGGTCGGCCAATCCGAACAAATATGGCCACAGCAATTTCTTAAAGCCGGCCTTCCAATTGCGCCCATCCCGCGGCGACAGCGAGACACTGTCCGTTCCAAATAGGAAGGCGGCGCCGGAGAACTTGGAAGCGGTGAGCGCGATCCAGAAAGACGTATGTAGGTAGCCGGTGAAGCTCAAAACCGCGTCGAATCCGCCTTCGCGAATGAACTTCCATAGGGTTGGGTGGCCGACGCGGGACAAGAACTGCGTGGAGGTGCCGCTAGGGAGGTGGGACCATGGATACCCATCGAGGAGCGGGACGTCCCACTCCACGGTGGTGCCGAAGTCGGGGTCCACCGCCGCCTGGGCGCCCCGCAGGCTGCCGTAGACCACATGCAGGTCCAGTTGCGGGCATGCCGCCAGGCGCCGGAAAATCGGCGCCATGTATTGCACCGGGTGCGACGCCAGTGCCAGCACGCGCAGGCGTCGGCCGTTCATAGCAGCCTCGCAGCGTTTTGGCGGTGCGAAGCGCCGTTCGCAGAGCACCGTACGCTCCGAATCGAGAAGTGGCGCGTAGACAACATATGCAAGGGTAGGAGCCCCGCGAAAGTATACCCGGTTTCGCGGGCTCCGGGGGCTGTGCTAAACTTTAACGGTCCCGCAGGGGTTTTCTGCGGTGCGCCTGTAGGTCTCCGCACAGCACGCCTGGCTCGGTAAAAAGCGGCAGCGCCGCTGCGGGTTGGCGTGAACTTCCCAATGTAGACCGCCTGACGGTCGTGCATGACAAAGAGGATGTGTTATGTCCGGGCATTCAAAATGGGCCACAATCAAGCACAAGAAGGGCGCGACGGACGCGAAGCGCGGTCGCGTCTTCACCCGCATCATTCGTGAAATTAGCATTGCCGCGCGCATCGGCGGCGGCGACCCGGCCTCCAATCCGCGGCTGCGCACCGCCATTCTAGCGGCCAAGGGCGCCAACATGCCCAACGATAACGTCGAGCGCGCCATTCTGCGCGGCACCGGACAGCTAGAAGGCGAACAATACGAAGAAGCCACCTTCGAAGGCTATGGCCCTGGCGGCGTGGGCATGCTGATTCAAGTGGTAACCACCAATCGCAACCGCGTGGTGGGCGAATTCCGGCACTTGATGAGTAAGAACGGCGGCAACCTCGCGGAAGCCGGCGCGGTCGGCTGGATGTTCAGCCGCAAAGGCGAGATCAGCGTGCCAAAGGAAGCCGCCAGCGAAGACAAAATGCTCGACCTGGTGTTGGAAGCGGGCGCCGAAGATATGAAGGATGATGGTTCCAGCTGGTACATCGTGACCCCACCAGAAGCGCTGGATAAGGTTAAGGAAGCGCTGATCGGCCAAGGCATCACTCCGGAGTCCGCGGAGATAGCCATGGTGCCGCAGAATTACATCAAGCTGACCGGTTCGCAGGCCACGCAGATGGTGCGCCTCGTGGAGGCGTTTGAAGAGCACGACGACGTGCAGCACGTCTACGCCAATTTCGATATCGACGAAGCGGAGATTCAAGCGGCGGTGGCGAGCTAAGAACATCGCAGGAACAAGGAAAGAGATAAAACGTAGCCACCAGCGTATTTGGGCTGGTGGCTTTTTGTTGCTCATTTCATTTTGCTCGTCCCAGGGCCACAAAGCTGTGGCTTGGGGAACGGGTTCGCCGTAGACTTGGTCGGTGAACTCTCCAAGGACAAATCCCTTTAGCGGGGACGGTGCAACCGCCTCTAGCCCTTGTTTTCGTGTGCTCGGAGTGGACCCCGCAGCCACCGGGCCCACAGGTTACGGAGTAATTGAGAGTGACGGTGGCGAATGTCGCCTCCTGCATTACGGTGCACTGCGCGTGGGTGCAAAGCGCCAGAAGGAGTCGCTCGGCGCGGCGCTGCAGGACGTCCACGTTCGCATTTGCGAATTGATTGAGAAATTTTCGCCGCAGGTCCTCGCCATCGAAGGCATCTTTAGCGCGCTAAATGTGCGCACCGCATTGCGCCTGGCGGAAGTACGCGGCGTGGTACTGCTGGCTGCGGCGCAAAATAATATTGCGGTGCACAGTTACTCGCCGCGCGAAGTTAAAGCCTCCGTGGCGGGACACGGCAACGCCGACAAACGCCAAATGCAGGTGATGGTACGCGCCCTTTTGCGAATGACGGAGACTCCGGAACCAGCGGATGCGGCGGACGCGCTGGCGGTGGCGCTGTGCCATCTGCAGGCCCACAAAACGCGAGCACGTTTCGCGCTGCCCGATCCGCCCGGTTCCGTAAAGCCCCAGTCCTTGCAGCAGACTGCGGCTTCCGCGGTGTTGTCCGCCAAAGTTGGCAGCAATGATTTTCTTCCAGAGCGCGGCGCGACGCCTGCGCCGGCGCCTCGCATTGTAATCCACCGATGAGCCGCTGTCTCCTCCCGGCAATTCTGGGAGTATTGGTCTTCTGCTCGCTGTCGCACGCGGCTTCAGCTGCTCCTCGACATGCCGCTTCCGTCCTCGAACAATCGGAGAGGTCCGCGCCTGCCTCAGACAATAGCGCGCGTCTGACGTTTCGGCGGGTCTTCAAGCTCAGCACTCCGGAGCTCATCGAGATTGTGGTGCGTGAGGATTCGGACGCCGCGACCTACGAGATTCGCCAGCTCGACGACGACCCGGGATCTTCGCCGTTCATGATCGGACCAGTCCTGCGCGCCAAAATGTTTTCTCTCGCTGGCCAGCTCAATCGTTTCGAGGGCCAGGACCTGGATGTGCACCGCAAAATTGCCAGCCTGGGAGAGAAAACCTTTCGCTGGCAGCAGGGCGCGGTGGTCCACGAAACCAAGTTCAACTACACGCTGAACCCCGCTGCGGCGCAGCTCTTGCAGATCTTCGAGGGCCTGGCGCGGCAGCAGGAGCACTTTGAAATCCTCTCGCGCCGCATGAAGTATGACCGCCTGGGCATCAACGACGCGCTACTCGAATGCGACGCGGACTTTAGCCGCGGTTTGCTGCCGGAGCCGCAGTCCCTGTTGCCGCTGTTGGATCAGATTTCCAACGACTCGCACATCGTGGATATCGCCCGGCAACGCGCTCGCAATATCGCCGAGCGCATCCGGCACCCCAAGGCCTGACTCCAGGGCGGACCGGCTGACTCTCGAGTCAGGTCATACTTGTTTCGGCTCAGTCTTCGGCATAGACTCGCCCCAGGGCTGCAATTCGCTGTAGCCAAGACTCCCAAAATCAAGGGTTCGCAGATCCAAATCGCTGGGAGGTTGCCATGAAGAAAATTCTGGTAGGTCTGCTGCTGGGGACCGTACTCGGGGCTCTGGATGGAGCGACATCCTGGTTCACGCCGGAAGTTCGCGCCGTGCTACTGCAAATCATTGTGGGCTCGATGATCAAGGATGCGCTGGTGGGAATCGCGGCTGGCATATTTGCAATAAAAGTCTGCAACGTGGCGCAGGGCGTCGTTTTCGCCGCGGTGCTGGGCTTCGCGCTGGCATTTCTCGTGGCGTATTTGCAGCACGCGCACTACGTGGAAATTCTGATACCGGGGACGCTCGTGGGTGTTTTGTTGGGCTACGCCACGCAAAAATCCGGTATGGCGCCGGCGATTACGCAGACAGCTCACTAACCGGGCGAAGCCCGATTCCATCGCGCGAGCGTTGCAGCGGTATGCGGCGCCGAAGCCAGTTCACGCAGCGCTTCGGTATACGGCGCGCGCGCCACGCCGCGTTCGGTGATAATGCCGGCAATGTAGCGGGACGGCGTGACGTCGAACGCCGGATGCGCGGCAGGCACATCGGGAGCGATGCGCACGCCCTGAATGTGCGTCACTTCCTCGGCGGAGCGCTCTTCGATGGGAATGTGCTCGCCGTCCGGAATGGCCAAATCAAAAGTCGAAACCGGCGCGGCAATATAAAACGGCACATTATTCTCTTTAGCCAGCACCGCGATTTGATACGTGCCGATCTTGTTGGCCGTGTCGCCGTTGGCGGCGATGCGGTCCGCCCCGGTAACGACGGCCTTGACTTTGCCGGTCTTCAAAAAATGTCCCACCATATTATCGGTGATCAGCGTCAGCGGAATACCGCCCTTCAGCAGTTCCCATGCAGTCAACCGCGCGCCTTGCAGATACGGCCGCGTCTCGGGCACCAGCACGTGGAGTTTTTTGCCCTGCTCAAAGGCCACGCGAATCACGCCCAGCGCCGTGCCGATTCCCGCGGTGGCCAGCGCGCCCGCGTTGCATTGGGTCATGACATAGCCTTCTGTGGGCATGAAGGCCGCGCCGAAACGGCCCATGGCTTCGTCGGTGGCGGTTTTTTCGAGGTGCACAAGCTTCGCCTCGGCAACCATCTCGCTGCGAATCGTTTTTACTTCCGCATTTGCGCTGGCGAGGGCGGCAAATTTGCGCTCCATGCGCTCCAGGGCCCAGAACAGGTCCACGGCGGTTGGCCGCGTTTTTGCCAGAACACCGCTGATTACTACCATTTCCGCGCTTAACTCCGCGACAGATTTTGCCCCGGAATGTTGTACCCCCAGCGCAACACCCATGGCGGCAGCCACGCCAATCGCCGGCGCGCCGCGGATCACCATCTCGCGGATAGCTTTAGCGACCTCAAGATAATCGGTGTAGGTGTAGCTGATCTCTTCAGCCGGGAGCCTGCGCTGGTCGAGCATCACCACCCCGGCTTCCGTCCATGCAATGGGTTGCGCTACGTACATGCGGTGAGGATCCTCACAATGTCTGCGGTGCGTGCCTATTTAATGTTACCGCGCAGCCCAGGAAAAAGAAAAAATCAGTGTCCCGGCGGCGCAACCGTAAAACCTTTGGTGGCGATGGTCGTGACCACCGCGAGCAGTGAGTTGTACCCCAGGTGCATCAAGAAACTGGCCAGCACCGTTCCAGTGGCCGCGCGCGCGAAGGTGAAAAGTACGCCTACCAGCGTCAACAAACTAACCAACGTCACATTCCAGCCCAACTGCCAGCCATGCAACAACCCGAATAGAAATCCCGTAAGCAGTACGCCACCGACCGTGCCAAAGCCAACTGCCCGACCGGAATCGACGCCATAGTGCGCCGCCACCTTGGCAAAACTGGAGGCAAAAAGCGGATACAGATAGCCGCGAAACACGGTTTCTTCCACCAGCGGAGCGACTAGCACCGCCATGGCCATCAACAAAAACGCCGCGTGCGGATCCTTGAATAACTGTTCGATGGGCGCGTTCTCGGCATCTTTTACGCGGGAACTGCCAACCGCCACAAGAATGGCCAGTCCGCCGCCCAGCAGCGGAAACATCCACGGCTTATAAATTCTTCCACTCGCGCTGACAATCAGCCTCTTCCAACCGACTGTGCTCCAGAACGGTGCGTCGCGCAGAACTCCCAGCGTGATGTATAAGAAAAACATTATCGCGCCGAAAATCAAAACTTGTGTGGTCACCAAAAAAGTGGCGTTGGCCGCCAGTTGCTGCACTTGTGCCAGCGGTTGGTGGCGATACTCCAATACGCAAATCGCTAGCAGCAACGGCAGGGCTTCCGCGCTCGCAAATCCCGAAAGCAAGAAAAACAGGAGGTGAACCCAGGACCACGAGATGCGCAAGTCATCGGGTAAGCGCAGCGAGTGGTAAGGCGGTGGTGCGGTTTCGGCGGAGTGCGCCGGATACGAAATGGGATCGACGGCAAATGCCGACGGCGCATCTGGCGGCGATCCAAACACCGGATCCGCGGCAACAGATTCTGCCGCCGCTTCGTGCGGCGGGTCCGGAACTGGGTTGCCCGGGAGCGGCGGAAACTCGTTGTTCGCGCGCTCCGTCATTTCGTGCGTCCCGCTTTTTGTGGCCAGCCCGCGCTGAGCGCGGCTGCCAGCAAGGGCATGAGCAATTCGTGATGGCCCGTGATGGCCCAGCCGCGGGAAGCTGTAGCTCCTTTACCTTTCAGCGGGGCCACCGGACGTTTCACCACATTTTGTAGCGGCCGGTAATGCTGGACGAAATCAAAGTTGGCCGTGGCGATGTGCGCCAGCGGAATTTTCTGATTGCGCACCACGGCCACAGCTTTCAGGAAAATTTCTGGCAGCATCACTGCGGATCCCCAGTTCAGGTACGCGCCGCCGCCGTCCATGGCCGCCACCATGGCGCAAAAGAGCCGAAAATCGTGGTGCGTGGAGAGGCCCAGTGCCGCACCATCAGCCATCGGATGCATGTGCGGAATATCCGTGCCAATCGCGAGGTGCACGGTCACGGGAATTTTGCGTTTATACGCCTGTAACAAAATGCTCGCCTTGGCGTTTTCCGGCTCCAGTTTGCGGTCCGCAAGAAATTTTCCGGCGGCCTCACCGTAGCCAGTCGCGTGAAACGAAGCGCTAACCGCGATTTGATTCAAGAACAAGCCCGTTTCCGTGGCCATGCCGAAGTCGCCGGTTTTCAGGCTGGCGTCAACGTCTTCAGAGGTGCCGCCAGACAGCGCAATCTCGAAATCGTGCACCAGCGCCGCTCCATTTATGGCGATGCCGGAGACAAATCCGCGGCGCATCAAATCGCTGAGTACCGGGCCGAGTCCGACCTTCACGACGTGTCCTCCCAGACCCCACAAAATTGCCTTGCCGCGGTGCCGAGCTTCGTGAATGGCAGCGGCGACGCCTCGCAAATCGTTTCCGGCAAGAATTGCTGGAAGGGAATCCAGGAATTTGCTCATTGAGCTGTTCGCGCCCAACGGCTTGGCAAAATCACGCACGCTGACTTTGCTCTTGCGCGAAGCCAGCGGGTAGGTGCGGATCGCTCCGAGCGTGATGGGCTGTATGGGATAGACACTCATGGTATGCAATTCACTCTATGAAGAAGTCGTCTGCCGCGCAAGGCGCAAGAAATCGAAAACAGCGGGCGCCCATCCCATGCGCCGCGAGAGATATTTCATTTGCCATTGCCATTTCCGGGCTTGCTTTCCGGCATGCCGGCCGCTCCGTTCGTGTGGTTGTTGTTCGCGTGACCAGTGTTACTGGCGTGGCCGTTCACATTCAGAACGCGCAGCAAAGCCTGTCCGGTGTAGGATTTTTTCGTTCGAGCAATTAGCTCCGGCGCCCCCTGCGCCACGATGCGTCCGCCGCCCTCACCGCCTTCCGGTCCAAGATCGATCACCCAATCGGCCTGCTTGATCACGTCGAGATGGTGCTCGATGATCAGCACGGTGTTCCCAAGCGAAACCAGGCGCTGCAATACATCGAGAAGTTTGCGAACATCGTCGAAGTGCAAACCCGTCGTGGGCTCATCGAGGATGTACAGCGTACGGCCCGTCTGGCGCTTCGAAAGCTCGCGCGCCAGCTTGATCCGTTGCGCTTCGCCGCCAGAAACCGTGGTCGCCGATTGCCCTAGCGTTAGGTACCCGAGCCCGACTTCCACCAGCGTGCTGAGCTTCTGCTGAATTTGCGGAATATTTTCCAGCAGCTTCAATGCATCCACCGCCTGCAAATTCAGCACGTCACTTATGGAGTGTCCTTTGTAGCGCACCGCTAGCGTTTCCGAGTTATAACGTTTCCCGCGGCACACTTCGCAGGTCACATAAACATCCGGCAGAAAATTCATCTCAATCCGCCGCAGGCCGTCGCCCTGGCACGCCTCGCAGCGTCCCCCCTTAACGTTGAAGCTGAAGCGCCCCGGTTTGTAACCGCGTTCCCGCGATTCCGGCAGCATAGAAAAAAGCTCGCGAATGGGCGCAAAAACTCCAGTGTACGTAGCGGGGTTCGACCGCGGCGTCCGCCCGATGGGCGCCTGATCGATCTCCACCACTTTGTCGATATTCTCGACTCCCAGAATTTCGCGATGCGTTGCCGGAGCTTCCGATGCGCGATAGAGCTTCTGTGCCAGCGCGCGATACAAAATATCGTTCACCAGCGTGGATTTACCGGAGCCGGAAACTCCCGTGACCACGGTCAGCAATCCCAGCGGCAAGGTGATGTCCACGTCGCGCAAATTGTTCGCCGAAGCGCCAAGGATCTGGATGGATTTTCCGTTAGGGACGCGCCGCTTTTCCGGAACCGCGATGCGCGTGGTCCCGCTGAGATATTGCCCGGTAAGCGATTCCGCCGTCGCTGAAATCTGCTCCGGTTTGCCCTGCGCCACCAGATAGCCGCCCGCGTTTCCCGCACCTGGACCCAAATCGACCACGAAGTCCGCGCGGCGGATAGTGTCCTCGTCGTGCTCCACCACCAGCACGGTGTTGCCAAGATTGCGCAGTTTTTCCAGCGAACCCAGCAACCGGTCATTATCCCGCGCATGCAAACCAATTGACGGCTCGTCCAGCACGTACAGAACGCCGCGCAAACGCGAACCGATTTGTGTGGCCAGGCGAATGCGTTGCGCTTCGCCGCCCGATAGGGTGGCCGCCGAACGATCCAGGCTGAGGTAGCTCAAGCCCACAGCGAGAAGAAAATCCAGACGCTCGGCGACTTCCTCCAGCGGACGCCCCGCAATTTCCTTATGCCGTGCGCTCAGTTGCGCGATGATCTTGTCCACCGCTGCCCGCGCCGATTGCAGCGAAAGCGCCGTGAAATCCGCGATGGAATAGCCGCCCAGCTTGACCGCCAGCGATTCCGGGCGCAGGCGTTTGCCGTGGCACGCCGTGCACTGCGTGGCGGCCATGTATTGCGTCATCCACTCGCGGTAGGAATCGGAGCCGGACTCCGCAAAGTTCGTTTCGAGATATTGCAGGATGCCGTGAAAACGGAAATTCTTCGTCCCGCGGCCCGCCTTAGCCGTGCTGTCGGCGCCCGCTTTGCCGTTCGTCGGCGGATTTCCGTAAAGCAGCATGTTCTGCACCCGCGCGGGCAGCTTGTCGAACGGCGTCTCCAAGTTGAACTCGTGCGCGTACGCCGCCAATTCCAGTGTGCGCTTCAGCGTGGGGCTGCTCCCACCCGGTCCCAGCCCGCCGTCGAAAAGCGGCCGGGTCCAGTCGGCAATCACCTTTTCCGGCGTGAACTCGTACTTCGATCCCAGGCCGTTGCACGCCGGACAAGCGCCGTACGGCGAATTGAAACTGAACGAACGCGGCTCCAACACCGGAACGGAAATGCCACAATCGGGACACGCCAGTTTTTCCGAAAAAACGTGCTCGTTGCCGCCCACCACCGCTACGGTCACCAGCCCCGCGGCCAGTTTCAGCGCCGTGGTGATGGATTGCTCCAGTCGCGAAGCCACCCCTTGCTTCACCAGCAGGCGGTCCACCACCACTTCGATGCTGTGATTCTTGCGTTTGTCCAAAGCCGGAGGTGCATCCAGCGGATACAACTCGCCGTTGATGCGCACGCGCACGTAGCCGTCTTGCGCCAGCTTTTCCAGTTCCTTGCGATACGCGCCTTTTCTCCCGCGCACAATCGGCGCCAGGATCATGATGCGGTCATCCGGTTGGCACAGCTCCCCGTGCAGGATGGACTGCACGATCTGCTCCGCCGATTGCCGCGTGATGGCCTTGCCGCAATTCGGGCAATGGGGCACGCCGACGGACGCGTACACCACGCGCAAGTAATCGTAAATCTCCGTAATGGTACCCACCGTCGAGCGCGGCGAGCGCGTGGTGGTCTTCTGCTCGATGGCGATGGCCGGGGAAAGCCCTTCGATTACGTCCACTTCGGGACGTTCCATCTGATCGAGAAACTGCCGCGCATAGGCGGATAGCGACTCCACGTAGCGGCGCTGCCCTTCCGCATAAATGGTGTCGAAGGCCAGCGACGATTTGCCGGAACCCGAAAGTCCGGTAATGACCGTAAGGGTGTTGCGCGGAATCTCCACGCTGATATTTTTGAGGTTGTGCTGCCGCGCCCCGCGCACCACCAGTTTCGTCAGGCCCATGAGTCCCTTGCGCCCCTCCACAGGAGCGTCTGGCGCACAGTAGAGATAGTGCGGCCAGAATAACTTTTAACATTAGCAGGTTGCGTTTCATGCGGTCAATCATCGCGCGGAGTGAGCGTTGCAGGCCCCTTTTTTCCATCCTCTAGCTATAAGCCGTAACCGCGCCCGACGATTAGTATTGTTGCCTCTCGCTTCCCGGATGCTTTGACTATACTTCTCTCGTTCAGGGACTTGGGAGGATTCGCATGCCAATCGTTGCGCCTGCGGCCGAGTGGGATACGCTGATCCAAAGACTGAAACGCGAAGTGCCCGAAGCCTTCGCTTCCGATGGCCGCATTCTGAACCTCATCGAGGGCGAGTGGCGCGAGCCCGGTTTCGGCCGCCATTATGAGTCTGCCGTGGACGGCCGCAGCCTGGGCCGCATTCCCATGATCGACCTGGAAACAGCGCGCAGCGCCGTTAAGTTTGCAAAATCGGAGTCTATGAACTGGGCAAGTGTAGACCTCGATGAACGCCGCCGCCGCGTTGCGGAGTGCATCGGCAAATTGCGCGAACAGCGGGAGTTGATTGCTCTGCTGCTCATCTGGGAGATCGGCAAGCCCTACGCGCAGGCTTTGACCGACATCGACCGCTGCCTGAGTGGTGTCGAGTGGTACATCGAAAACATCGAAGGCCTGCTTGGCAGGCGCACCCCGCTCGGCCTAATCTCCAACATTGCCTCGTGGAATTACCCGATGTCCGTGCTGATGCATGCCGTTCTGGTGCAGCTGCTGGCGGGCAACGCGGTAATTTCCAAAACGCCCACGGATGGCAGCTTATTCGCGCTGTCGCTCGCGCACGCCATCGCGCGACGTTGCGGCCTGCCCGTCTCGCTGGTAAGCGGCTCCGGCGGCCAGCTCAGCGACGCCTTGGTACGCAACGAATCGGTGGATTGCCTGGCGTTCGTCGGCGGCAAGACCAACGGCGGCGTCATCGCCTCCACGCTGTACGACGAAAACAAGCGCTACATTTTGGAGATGGAAGGCATCAACGCCTACGGCGTCTGGAAATTTTCCGATTGGGCCAATCTGGCGCGGCAAATGCGCAAAGGTTTCGACTACGGCAAGCAGCGCTGCACTGCCTATGTCCGTTACGTGGTCCAGCGCGAACTCTTCCCGCAATTCCTGGAAATGTATCTGCCAGTATTGCGCTCCCTGCGCTTTGGCAATCCTGTGATGGTGGAGTCAGAGAGCGATTCCTTGCCCAAACTTGATTTTGGCCCGCTCATCAACAGCAAGAAAGTGGAAGAACTCCGCGTCCTCTACACCGAGGCGCTGGGCAAGGGCGCCATCAGTTTGTACGAGGCCCAGGTGCCGGAGAGCATGATCTTCCCCAATCAGGACACTTCCGCATACGTAGGCCCTGCGGCGCTGCTGAATATCCCCAAAAATTCTAAGCTCTATCACAACGAGCCTTTCGGCCCCGTCGACACCATCGTGGTGGTCGACCATCTCGAGGAACTCATCACGGAGATGAACGTGTCCAATGGTTCGCTGGTTTCTTCCATCGCCTGCGATGAACCGAAGATCGCGCGCAGCGTCGCCGAACAGTTACGCGGTTTCAAGGTCGGCGTTAACACCATGCGCTCGCGGGGCGACCGCGAAGAAGTCTTTGGCGGCATCGGCCAATCC
>DATFYV010000303.1:0-2121 GCA_035314845.1 Candidatus Acidiferrum sp. | reverse complement strand
CGATCGTGACTTTATCCGGGAATTGGCTGGCCTGACGGATAACGTATGCACCGTGGCGATCGGCGACGACGCGGAGCACATCTTCTTTTCTGCGCCTTCGAGGAAGGAGCTTTCAACAGTGCCCAAGCACGCAAAGAAAATGAAGGGCAGCGTGGCGCTGTGGGTGGTGTATCCGAAGGGGCAGAAAGACATCACGGAGATGGATGTGCTGGCGACGGGGAGGAAGTCTGGATTGAAGGATGTGAAGGTGGTGGGATTTTCGCCGACGCATACGGCGCTGAAATTTGTAATTCCCGTGGAAGATCGATGAAGCCCTGACGGCATAGCGCCGCGAGCCATTCGCACCGGCGCATGGGAATGCCCGCGGTTTTCCGGCGCGGAGATCGCGCCATCCCGTTTATGATTGATGCATGAGCAGATTGCTCGAAGTGCGCGGGCTGACGGTCGAGTTGCCGACGCCAGCGGGATGGGTGTGCCCGGTGAACGACGTTTCCTTGTCCATCGAAGCGGGGCAGACCCTGGGCCTGGTAGGAGAATCGGGCAGCGGGAAGACGATGTTGTCGCTGGCGCTGATGGGCTTGTTGCCAGCGGGCGCAAAAGTTAGCGGCGAGGCCTGGCTGGAAAGCGCGCATCCGGGAGAATTGAAAGAACCCGGCACCATGCAAGGCCGCGTGGAACAAAATGCAGGGATGGGACGCAAAAACCTGGCCGGTCTGCGCGAAGGCGACTGGCAGAAAGTGCGCGGCGGCGAAATTGCCATGGTCTTTCAGGAGCCGATGACCTCGCTGAATCCGGTGATGAGCGTCGGCGCGCAAGTCGCGGAAGCCATCCGCGCGCATGATCCGCAGCTCTCAAGTTCGGCGGTGCAACAGCGCACCATTGCAGCGCTGCGCCGCGCGGCGGTGCCGGAGCCGGAAACGCGCGCGAAACAGTTTCCCCACCAGCTTTCGGGAGGTTTGCGGCAGCGCGCCATGATCGCCATGGCGCTGGCCGCGGAGCCGCGCCTCTTGATTGCGGACGAGCCGACCACCGCGCTCGACGTCACGGTGCAAAAGCAGGTATTGGCGCTGCTCGATCAACTCCGGCGCGAGATGCGCCTGGGCATGCTGTTCATCACCCACGACCTTGGCGTCGTCGCGCAGGTAGCGGATCACGTCGCGGTGATGTATGCCGGGCGTATCGTTGAGCACGGCGCGATGCACGACGTGCTCACCACTCCGCGTCATCCCTACACGCAGGGATTGCTCGCAGCTTCACCCACGCTCGAACGCGGCAAGCTCAAGCCCATCCCCGGCAGCGTGCCGCAATTGACCGAGCTGCCGCCGGGCTGCGCGTTTGCCCCGCGCTGCGCTTTTCGCCGCGACGAGTGCGAACGCGCGGTGCCGGAATTGTTTCCGATTGCACCACTGCCGCCTTCGCCGGGACAAAGCACGACGCATGCAGCGCGGTGTGTACTGGTTGCAGAGGGAGCGCGTGCCACGCACGAATTGATGACCTGATTCCCCCGAGGGAGTGATTCCCAGGAGAAGTGATTCCCAGGAAGGCCCGACTTTAGTTGGGCTATGAACGCGCAACATACACGGGGCTTTAGCCCTGAAAGGCCCGAGCTGCGAAGCGCATGACAAACCAGGAAATTCTCCTCGAAGCAGTCGAACTGCGAAAAAACTACCGTCGCGGCGGTGGAGCTTTTGCGCAAAGCGACAGCGGCGGCCAATTCACCGCCGTGGATGGCATCAGCTTCCAAATTGTCACCGGAGAAACGTTCGCGGTAGTGGGCGAAAGCGGTTGCGGCAAGACCACCCTGGCACGCATGCTGCTGCGGCTTGTTGAACCGGATAGCGGCAAAATTATGTTCGCGGGCCGCGACCTGACCACCATTAACGGCACGGAGCTGCGCGCCGCACGCCAGCAGTTGCAGATGGTCTTTCAGGATCCCTTCGCATCGCTCAATCCGCGGATGCGCGTAGGCGAAATCGTCGCCGAGCCGCTGGCGATTCACGAACCCAAGCTCACCGGCAGGGAAAGAACGCAGCGCGCTTTGGCCATGCTCGAACGTGTCGGCCTAAGCCCAGAGTTTGCTGCGCGCTACCCGCACGAATTTTCCGGCGGACAGCGCCAGCG
>DATFYV010000302.1:0-10869 GCA_035314845.1 Candidatus Acidiferrum sp. | reverse complement strand
GTGCACGATCTCCCTTGCGGACGCTTGAGCGGGCGCATCGTGGAAGCGGAAGCGTATCCCCCCGGCGATCCCGCAGGCCATCATTTTCGCGGTCCCACACCGCGCATTCGTTCGATGTATCTGCATCCCGGCCATGCCTACATATATTTCAACTACGGCGCGCACTTTATGTTGAACGTGGCCAGCGAGCCGGAAGGCACCGCCGGCGGCATTTTGATTCGCGCGCTGGAGCCACTCGAAGGCGTGGAGTGGATGCAGCGTCATCGCGGCACCACGAAGCTGCTCGACCTTACGCGCGGGCCGGGCCGTGTTGCCGCGGCGCTGCAAATTGATCGCAGCCACGACGGGCTGGATTTGTGCTCGGCGGACAGCGCGTTGTGGCTCGGCGAACTTCAGGAACTCCGCAAGGACGGTAAGACTCTTGCGATTGCACGCACCGTGCGGATCGGGATCTCGCGTGCGGCGGACAAACTACTGCGATTTTATGAGCGCGGAAATCCGTTTGTCAGCGGCCCAAAGCGCTTGCTTGGGGCGGTGAAGGTGAAACATGGTCAGCGACAAAGATGACGACGGCAGACAAGACCAACAAATTGTGGCCCTATCTGGCGCTGGTGGGCGGAGTGATGTGCGTCAGTTGGTCGGCAATTTTCGTGCGCTGGACGGACATGCCGGGGACAGCGTCGGCGTTCTATCGCATGCTGATTTCGACAGTGCTGGTGGCGCCCACCTGGTTTTTCCGAAGCGCGGGCGGCGACGCCGTGCGCGAAACGAACCCGGACGGCAAAACAATCTGGATCATTTCCGCTGGTGGATTATTCTTCGCCCTAGACCTGGCGTTTTTCAATACCGGAATTCTTCGCACCTCGGCGGCCAACGCCACGCTATTGGGTAATTACTCCCCCGTGGTAGTGGGGCTGCTCACTTGGCTGATTTTTCGTCGCCGGCCGTCTGCAAATTTCTGGCTGGGATTACTGTTGGCACTGGTGGGCACGGCGGCAATTGTGTGGTCGGACTTAACCACACACATCGGATTTGGTGTGGGCGACGCCATGTCTGTCGCGGCGGCGGTGTTCTTCGCCGGCTATTTGATGATCACCGAAAAAGTTCGTTCCAGCATCGGCACTTTGGTGTTCTTGCGCACAGCCATGCTGTCCAGCATGCTTTTTCTGCTGGGCTTTTGCCTCGCGCTGCGCATTTCTCTGCGCATCCCACCGGGGCATTCGTGGCTAGCGCTATTGGGCCTTGGACTCGTGACGCAACTGGGCGGCTACCTGGCGCTGACCTATGCTTTGGGGCACCTGCCCGCAACAGTTACCTCGGTAAGTCTATTGGCGCAAGGGCCGCTAACCGCGGTGCTGGCGGCGTTTTGTTTGTCGGAAAAGGTGACTTCGCCTCAGATCTTTGGCGGATTGCTGGTGCTCGCGGGCGTGGGGCTAGCAAATCGCCGCGCGCATCCGGAGGAAGAAGCCAATACCATAGTGGCCTGCAGCGACACTTAAACTCGCGCGTTTCTGCAATCTCAAACCTCGCTTGGAATACCCGCGGAGGCCATGCTCAGGACTTGGAGTTTCGTCGGCGTTTTCGCATACCTCGCGCCCCGGCGCAAAGCAACCGTACCGCCGAGTCGATACTCCCCAGCAACGAAGCTCGGGGAACTCGGGCGCGTACCTGAATCGCCAGGGAATGCAACACCGCCGAGGCCGTCGCGGCGAGTGCAGCAGTGTCCGCATTGGGCGGCAGTTCTCCGCTCGCCTCAGCCGCGCGAAAGCGTTCTTCAAGTGCGCGTGTAACACCGTGCAAGACGGCGGCCAACTTGGCCCGTACTTGCTTGTTCTCCATGGACTCGGTTACAGCCGTGGCGATCAGAAAGCAGCCGCGGGCCTCTCCGCGCGGTGAATAATACATTTTCAGCATGCGGCGATAGAATCGCGTCAACACCTCCTTGAGAGGCTGCGGTGCAAGCAACTCCTCGCGGATAGCCGCGGTAGTGGAACCGATGTAGCGGTCCAGCAGGGCCAGATAGAGGCGCTGCTTATCGCCGAACGCGTTGTACAGGCTGGGGCGGTTCATCAGCGTCGCCGCGCTCAAATCATCGAGCGAGGTCCCTGCATAACCTTGCCGCCAGAAAGCGTCCATGGCCCGCGTCAAGGCACGCTGAGGATCGTATTGGCGGGGACGGCCGCGACCCGGCGATAGTGCGTTTCTTTTTTGTACCATATTGAATATTAAACCTTGCCCTGCTATTATTGTACCGTTGTGGATAAAATACTAAAAAGGAACAACACATCATGGACAGCAAATACGTTAAATTTTTCGTTGTCGCAGTTCTGGCGGGTGCGGGCATCGCCATCAGCGGGGCTCAGGAGAGCAAGCCTTCGGTCAACCTCCCCGTTACCCAGGTGAAGTACTTCCCCACCGGCGTGAGCGACGGTGGGCACGGCGAACTGCAAGCCGGACCGGCGTACGGCGATCTGGCGCATGGCGCGCACGGGACATTCATCAAAATGCCGGCCGGGTTCATCAGTCCGATACATACGCATACCGAAGATTACTACGCCGTGGTGATTTCCGGGGTGGCAGTGAATGGATTGCCGGGAAGCGCGGATGTGCCGCTTCCGGTGGGCTCCTATTGGTTTCAGAAGGGCGGGGAGCGGCATATCACCAAGTGCATCTCACCGAACGAGTGCATTTTCTTTCTCAGCCAGCCGGGGAAGTTCGATTACCTTCCGGATGCGGCAAAGAAGTAACGACCCGCAGTGCGTGGCTCTCCCACCATACGGGGCCTGCCAGAGGAAGGCTAACTCCTTGCGACGCCGGGACGCGGAGCGATAGATTCTCCTCTACAGGACTTTCGGCGGACAGTTGGCAAGCAAATAGAAAAGCACCAACGAACGCGCCGACCACGCCACGGTGCGGATCCAGTTCGAGACCACCAAAAAGTGGTAGGCGGCGGGGTCGAAACCGGAATCCAGGCGCTGGTGTTGCGGAACCTGCAGGAAGAAGGTGGAGAGCCAGATTGCCGCTAGTAACGCCAGGTTGACGGTTAGCCAGAGATGGCTGCCGCGCTGGGGCACATAAAAAACCAGCAAGATTCCCGTTGCTAATTCGAAGAGCATGACGGGGCCGACGACCCAGCCGGTGCGTTGTTCGTGTTGTTGTTGGTAGGCGGGATAGTTTTGAGGGCCTACCCCGGCGAGCAATGGGTAGTGAACGACTTGTACGAACCAGATCACGCCGGTCATGAAGACGGTGGCGAAAGTGTGGGACAGCTGGAGGGTTTGCGAGTGGTTCACGCTGGCTACCGTTTCGCGGGCTCCTCGGCCAGAGCCAGGATTTCTACGTTGTTGCCGTTGGGGTCCTGGATGTAGACAGAGGAAGTACCGTCGCGGTGTTTTTTGGGTTCGCCATAGACGCTCGGATCGCCCAGAACGGCGAAATGGTCGGGATGCTGCGACGGCAGCACAAACGCGAGGCGGATGTTGGCGAATTCCACCAGCGCCCAGGTTTCATCTTGATAAGCGACCTTGCATTGAAAATGCTGTTTGTACCAGTCCACGGTCTCCGCGATATTCGCAACCGTAATGGCCACATGGTCCATGGTATCCAGGTTTTTTTTCTCTGCTAAGCCAGGCATGGCATACCTCCAAACTTCAATGCAACGAAAATTTGACGCGCCGTAGTCTACTGGGGCAGTGGGACGGCGGAAGTCATGAGCGCGCCAGCCTGCCGTAAGAATACTCGCCTGAGGCGCGCATGGCTACGCGCCGCGGACCGCCGCGTTTCATGGCGTTCAAATCGTGGCTATGGTCATTTCCCGGAGCGAGGCGAGGAGAATTTTGTTGTCCTCCGCTGATGTTCGGTCCGAGCGCGCATTTAAATTGGGAACGGCGTGCAAACTTGCCTCACTTTTCCTAATCCTGTTCACCGAGAGTTTGCACGAATGATTTGCCGTATGGATAGAAAAGTTCCTTGCGGCCCTGCTGCCACGCGGCTTTCAGTTCGGGGGTGGTGATGTCCCAGTCCGGACGGCATTTTTTGGTGACGACGCGGAGATCCTGGCGGAGATCCTCCATGGTGGGCCGACCAAAGAACCAATAGCCGTTGTAGACCTTGTAAATGACCAGGCCGAGCTCGAGCACAATCACGTGAGGGATCATGGGATTGTGGAGAGGGTCGGTGTATTCGGCGATGTCGAGGTCTTTTTGCACCATGCGCCCCGGGTCGGAGAGGAAGGGCCAGTGGGCGCCAACCCCGGCGCGATATTCATTCGTCTCGGTAATATTGTCGGTGCTGACTGTGACCAGCCGGCAATAGGCCACCTCCAGCTCACGATGGAGTTGCACCAGCAGTTCCGCCTGGCGGCGGTCCTTAGGACAGAAGGCTCCGTGGCTCAGCACCAGAACCATGGGATGTGGTCCCTGCAGCTCGGAGAGCTTACGGCGTTTCGCAGTGTGGTCGGAAAGTTCGTAGTCGGGGAAGATGGCCCCTCCGCGACAACGTACGTCTGGAACCTGTTCAGGCAGAAGCGGCCTTGGCAGCCGGCCGGGGCTGCTGGGCTGCCCATGCGCGGCGTAACTCTTCACGCTGTGCCAGCACAAATTTCCTGGCGTCCTCGAAGCTCTTGTACACCCGCGTGCCTTTGATCATGTTGCACGGCCGACAGCAGGCCACCAGGTTGCTAGGGTCCTTCTTACCCTTGCGTGCGCGTGGCACCACGAAATCAACGGACATGACCAACGCGTTTTCAAAGCTGGCCTTGCCATCTAATCCGCAGTACCGGCAGCAGTATTGGTCGCGTTCAAGAATTTTCAGGCCCTCGGCAAGACTGACGGGCATATCCACTCGCGACAACGTCATGATGTTGAATGGCATGGAACACCTCCAAATCCGAAATCTTATTCCTGCTTAAGGCGTTTGAGAAGGGCAAAACCAAAGCAACGGGAAGATGCGGCGCTCTGTCGGTATTCAGCGCCGGGTACGGTAAGATGTCAGCCGCCGCGGTGGCCACGGCGTAGCGCCTGATCAGCCTCCCGCCAAATTTTATTCATACAGCTGTAACATCCCCTGAGCTATAAACCTCCCGTCCTACGACAAATGAATGGGTGTGAGCGTCGCGACACCGGCGACGAATTCTCGATTGGACAGGAGTGCGATGGCTACAGTTACAGCATCAACACCGGCAGGAGCTCCGGCGCCAGGGCATCACGCGGCGGTACACGAAAAACTGTCGAAGGGCCCGGGAGCGGTTGGGATGATGGTTTTTGGCGTGGTATTGCTCGTCGGAATCGTCTACATCGGCTACAGCTTGTCGCACGATTTGATCGGAGTGAAAAACACTTCGATCCTGCCATACGTATTGCTGGGCATCGCACTGTTCGTGGCGCTGGCGTTCGAGTTTGTGAACGGCTTTCACGATACGGCCAATGCGGTAGCCACGGTGATTTATACCCACTCGCTGGACCCCCAGATTGCGGTGACCTGGTCGGGATTCTGCAACTTCATCGGCGTGGTGTTGTCGTCCGGAGCGGTAGCCTTCGGCATCGTGTCCTTGCTGCCAGTGGAGTTGATTTTGCAGGTGGGCAGCAGTGCGGGGTTCGCGATGGTGTTTGCGCTGCTAGTGGCGGCGATTATCTGGAACCTGGGGACCTGGTGGCTCGGATTGCCAGCGTCCAGTTCGCACAGCCTGATTGGCTCGATCATCGGCGTAGGTATCGCCAACCAATTGATGCAGGCGCGCAGCGGAACCAGCGGTGTGGATTGGGCGCAGGCCACGAATATCGGAAAGTCGTTGGTGCTCTCGCCTATCGTGGGCTTCTTCGTGGCCGGTTTACTGCTATTGATCATGAGGGCGCTGATCAAGGATCCAGCGCTGTACGAAGCGCCGAAGGGCAACGAGCCGCCGCCGTGGTGGATTCGCGGGCTGCTGATTCTGACCTGCACGGGCGTGAGCTTTTTCCACGGCTCAAACGACGGGCAAAAAGGCATGGGCTTGATAATGTTAATCCTGATCGGCACGGTGCCCACGACCTATGCGTTGAACCATGCGGTAAGCGCGGCGGAGTCGCAGGACTTCATCGCCGTATCGGCGCAGACCGCCGCAAGCCTGGACAAGTACATAGAGCCCGGGGCTGTGGTCGGCGACCCGCGCACAGACCTGACGGACTATATCCGTACCAAAGAGTTCAAGCCCAGCACCATGCTGGCGCTGCGCGAGATGGTTAATGGCATTGGCACGGAACTGGCGATCTTCAAAGAGCTTTCCAAAGTTCCCAACGATCAGGTGCGCAACTTCCGTAACGACATGTACGTGGTGGGCGAAGCCATTCGCCTGATGCTGAAATCCAACGTGGGCAACCTGTCCACGGCGGATGCAGCTATGCTGAAGAATTTCAAATCCAAGCATATCGATCACGCTACACGGTTTATTCCCCTGTGGGTAAAAGTGGCAGTGGCGCTGGCTCTGGGGCTGGGCACCATGGTGGGCTGGAAGCGCATCGTAGTGACGGTGGGCGAGAAAATCGGCAAGAACCACCTGACCTACGCACAGGGCGCGGCGGCGGAAATCACTGCTATGGCTACGATTGGCGCGGCGGACTTTTATGGGCTGCCGGTCAGTACCACGCACGTTTTATCATCGGGCGTGGCGGGGACCATGGCGGCGAACCGCTCGGGGATTCAGATGTCCACGGTGCGCAATCTGGCGCTGGCGTGGGTCTTGACGCTGCCCGCGGCCATGATGCTGTCGGGATTTCTGTTCTGGACCTTCACCAAACTCTTCAAGTAAAGCCGCGACACATTTTTGGAATTGGGGCGCGGGATTTCTCGCGCCCCTTTTTCTTTTGGAGTACTGCGCGTTAGCTGAATAGCCTCAAACGCGCGACGCAAGGAAAAGGGCTGCGGCTATGGTGAAGAGGTCTTCGGCGACAGCGATGACGAAATCCGGGACATTCAGGGCTTTGACCAGCCGGGTGCGCACCTGATAGCCGGCGAAGGCACCGAGGATGCCGCCGATCGCTCCGAGAACCGCGCCGATGGCTAACGACTGATTGCCCGCCACAGCGATCGCCGCGCCGCAGAGGCCGCCGGTGACCACCCGCGCGGCGAGTCCAACGGGATGCGTGCGGCTGGGGGTTTTGGGCAGCTTGTCGCCGACTAGTTCGCCGATGCCTCCCAAGGTGAAGATGATTACCGCCGGGAGCGAGCCGAGGAAAGCCAAAGGCGTGCCGCGCAACGGAAGCCAGCCAAGGTACGCGGCCCAAGCCACCGTCGCCGGAGATGCGATACTGCGCAGGCCGCAAATAAGACCAATGGCGAAGGCGAGACAGAGGACGAGGAGAGGTGTCATGCCAAGACTGTGAGCGCGGGGCAAACGGCTGTCAAGTGAGCGGGCGTCTCCGTAAACTGGCAATCAAAGAGACACGCGACACAGCGGCAATCTTGGCTGCTAACTCACGCGGTTGACGGAAGCTGCCCCTTGTGGAAGGCGTTGAGCACGTCGAACAACTCATGGTTTGCTTCCTCGGACACATGCTTAAGCATCGGCTGAATCTGAACGGCGCGCGTCCCGCCTCCATCGGAATAGCTAAGATTCACCCACCGGGTAAGGGCGCTCTCTCCGCGAGAAACTTGTTCCACGGAGGATCGAGGAATCTCCAGAATCCAATCCGCAGTGAACATATCGTGCTCCAGCAGGATTATTTTAAGTGGAGTGATCGCCAACATGCGCGGTTGTGCGATGAACCAGTTTTTTCGCTCGCGAACCGCCCGCGAATAACAAATTACCTCGCCTGGAGCCAACTTTACATTCTTCGCTATTTCGCCCGCCATCGAGGGAGCGTAGGCCGCCTTATACCTGCGAGGGGAGTCCTGACTCATGAATTTCATCTTGAGACCCGCGGTGACCACCCAGCAAGAAGCGTTCACCGTCCCACGCTCAATCAGTAACGGCCTCACCCGCCCCTACCGCATGTGATTCGGGATCCTACAGCAAGCACCGTATCGCGGAAGATGCCGTAAGGCTCTACTGTCGAACTCCAAAGATGTTCTCCAGGTTCCCTTCGGTAAGTCGCCTCCTCACTCTAGGCGTCCGCGAGCCAAATGCAGCAACGGGCTTCACAGGCTGATCGGGCAGAAAGAAGCACAATGCGCAATCTGTTTGGTATTCGTTCGTTGCTGTTCTCCGTATTGTTACTAGCCATGTCGGCCGCTTCGTTTGGTCAAATCGGCATTTCCATCACCCTCGCACCACCGGTGCTGCCGGTTTACGAGCAGCCCATCTGCCCTGAGGACGGCTATCTCTGGACGCCCGGCTATTGGGCTTACGGCGACGACGGCTATTACTGGGTTTCCGGCGACTGGATTCAACCTCCCGAAGTTGGCTACCTATGGACTCCGGGTTATTGGGGCTGGGGCGGCAACGCGTATGCCTTCCATGAAGGTTATTGGGGTGAGACGGTCGGCTTTTACGGTGGCATCAACTACGGCTACGGCTATGGTGGAAATGGCTACGAAGGCGGCCGCTGGGACAACGGCCGTTTCGCTTACAACACTTCCGTTAATCGCGTAAACACCACCATCATTCACAATACCTACAACACCAGAGTGGTCGAGAGCAACACGCGCGTCAGCTTCAACGGCGGCAGCGGCGGAATCGAAGCCCGCGCCACCGCGCAGCAAGAGGCTGCGGGCCGCCAGCGCCATGTCGCCCCGGTAGCCGCACAGACCGCACACGTGCAAGAAGCCCGCTCCAACCCTGAGCTGCGCGCTTCAGCAAATCACGGCAATCCGCCTGCGAACGCGGTGGCCAAGTCGGAGACCGCGGCCCGGCCCGAAGCCGCCAATGCGCGCGCTGCTACGCCGAACAGAGCATCTGAAAAAGAAGCGGTTGCTCCCAGCAATGTTAAGCCGGAACAACAACCGGCCGCTGCGCGCACACAGAACTCGCACGCCAGCGAGATCGCACCGCATACGGCCTCCGCGCCCAACACCGGCAACGCTAAAACCGATCAGAAATATCAGAAGCAACAGGACACTATGGTGGCCAAGCAGAACCAAGACCACCAGAAGCTGGCGCAACAGCAAGAAAAACAACACCAGCAACTGAACACAAGCAACGCCAACGACGCCAGGAAGCAGCAGGTCGAGCAGCAACACCAGCAACAAACACAACAGCTGGAACAAAAACACGCCGCGCAAACGCAAAAGGTGCAATCGCAGCAGCAACCCGCCAAGGCGCCGCAATCCAAACCCGCCGAGGCTCACCCCCAGAACGAAAAGCCCCACTGAGCGCTCGCGTAAGGGCTGAGGATTGGCAAAGGCCGGGCGTACATTGCCCGGCCTTTGCCGTGTCCGTAAGGCACGGCCAGGCGCTGCGTGGTCGTAATGCGGCACCCGGGCGGCGGGGAAATGGTTTACCGCTGGACGCTGCGAAGTGCTACTCTCGGCAGCGGTGTCATCGAACATGCCTACGGAAAGAGTCGTGCCCTCGCGCCGAAACTCGCGACGCCGGGCCACCTTGCGTTCCTTCCCGGCCAAGCGGCACGCGAGCGCGACGGCCAGTGAGCCAGCACTCCTCGAAGACATCCTGATCACGCGGAAGCTGAAGTCGCGCCGCCGGCGCAAGCCCAATGCCCATGCCGAGAACGCGGCGCTACAAGGTCTTGCGCGGGTGATGGCGACGGCACCCGAACACCTGATTGACACCCTGCTTCGGGCGGCCTTGGAACTGTGCAGCGCGGGAACCGCGGGTCTGAGCCTGCTGGAGACACCAGCGAAAGGCGAGGCGATTTTTCGCTGGAGTAACGTGGCCGGAGCGCTGAGTAAGCATGTTGGGGGAACCACGCCGCGGCATTTCAGCCCGTGTGGCGTGACGCTGGACGCGAATGCGCCGCAGCTCTTCGCGGATCCCGGCAAGCGGTTTCAATATTTCAACGGCCTGGACGTCCCGATTGTCGAAGCCCTGGTGATTCCCGTGGACCTGGGAGGCGCGACCCTGGGCACCATCTGGATCGTCTCGCACGATGAGGAGGTAAAGTTCGATTCCGAGGATGCGCGGATCATGACCGGGCTCGCGGAGTTTACCAGCTGCGCGCTGCGCCTCACGCGGCTGTCCGAGATGCGGCGGACGGCGCGACTGGAAGGCGACACGAAGATCGCTGCACACGAACGTACCGAAACGGATTTGCGGCAAATGCAAGCCCGCATGGAAATTGAGATTGCTGCGCGCACCACGCAACTAGAACGGCTCTCCGCAAAGCTCCTGAACATGCAGGACGAAGAACGCCGCCACCTGGCGCGCGAATTGCACGACAGTGCAGGGCAATATCTGGCCGGTATTCAGATGAATCTGAGCGCTTTGCTGCGGCCCACTTCGGGTCTCGGGGACGGCGTGCGGGCTCGCGTGGCCGATTCCTTGGATATGGCCAACCTGTGCACCTCCGAAATCCGCACCATGTCGTACCTGCTGCACCCCCCATTACTCGATGAAATGGGCCTGCGCTCGGCGATCGCCTGGTACGCCGAGGGCTTTGCGGAGCGCAGCGGAATACGCGTCGACTTGGACATCCCCGAAGCGTTTGGCAGGCTGCCGGGCGAGATGGAAACTGCGTTATTTCGCGTGGTGCAGCAGAGCCTGGCGAATATTCACCGCCACTCTGGCAGTCCCGTGGCTCATATCCGAATCAGCATCAATGCCGACGCAGTGAACGTGGAAATCCGCGATGAAGGGCATGGCATAGCGCCGGAGGTTCTGGCGGGGTTCCGGTCCGGCACGCGTCTGCTGGGCGTGGGCATGGCTGGCATGCGGGAGCGCATTAGGGACATGGGTGGCGCATTCGAGGTTCGCTCCGGCGATAACGGTGTATCGATACA
>DATFYV010000301.1:0-11699 GCA_035314845.1 Candidatus Acidiferrum sp. | reverse complement strand
AGGCGCAGGTGATTTTTCCGTGCGCCAGGTGCAACGTGCGCTGCAGAATCGCTATTACTCCACGCAGCGGATTCGCCAGGAACTGGGGTGGAGTCCGCGCGTACCGCTGCGCGAAGCGTTGCGCGCTTCGCTGAACTCGCGATGACCTCCGCAGCCTCCCGCGGAACACTGCTCGGAACGCCCTTTCCAATCTCGTTGGCAGGTTCCCCAGCAACCCCCGCGGGTAAGCTCGTGTTTAACTCTACGTGCCGGACTGCGGGCCGGGGCGCATTTGGCGTTGCCTGCGCCAAATCAGGTAAGATATTTTCACTGGCGTTCTTCGCAGCAACTTCATCGAAGATCGGCGTGCAATAAATGGCGCGAATACTTTTATCGAGGTTCCAGATTTGACGGTTGCCGCTGACATCGTTCTTGCCTTGGCCGCAATTCCCTTCATCTACTACCTGCTGGCGCTGTACAGCACGGCGCGTTATTTTGTGGTGGCGGCGCGGGAAAATCCTCGAAACAACGATTTCTTTCCACCTATCAGTTGCCTGAAACCCATCAAGGGCCTCGATGAAGACGCGTACGAAAACTATGCAAGTTTTTGCCGCCAGGATTATCCCGAGTACGAAATCCTTTTCTGCGTGGACAAAGACGATCCCGCGCTGCCGGTGCTGGAAAAGCTGGTGCGCGATTTTCCGGAAAGGCAAATTCGCCTGATCTACGGTTCCGGGCGCAACGCCATCAATGACAAGGTGGGCCGCCTGACGCGTCTGGTCGACGAGGCCAAATACGATTTGCTGGTGATTACCGACGGCGACATTCGCGTTGAACCGGATTATTTGCGCGCCATCGCCCACCCCTTTCGCCATCCCAAAGTCGGCGGCGCGACCACGTTGTATGCCTCCACGGAAGAGACCAAATTCATCCAGGAGCTGCAATCCATCGGCATGATTTCCGATTTCTTTGCCGGCATTCTGGTGGCCTGGCAACTGGATGGCGTGAAATTCATGTTTGGCCAGACCATCGTGATGACGCGGCAGGCGAACAAGGCGTTTGGAACCTATCGCGTTAACGAGAACAAGCCCGCAGACGACTTGCTGGCCGGCCGCATGGTGGCGGAAGCGGGCTACGAAGTGAAGCTGCTTCCTTACGTGGTCAAAACAGTGGCGGATTTCAATTCCATGCGCGATTTGCTGTACAAGCGCACGCGCTGGATGACGGTGATGCGCCTGATGCGCCCCCGCGGGCATTTCGGCTTGATTTTTACGTGGGGCCTGCCGTGGTCGCTGATTGCGATTGCAGCGCATCCCACGCTGGCCGTGCTCGTTGGATATCTGGGTGCGTATGTGGTGTTGCGCGTGGCTATAGCGTGGTTGATCGGCGTACACGGCATGAAGCAGCCGGGAATCTGGCGCAAGATGCCGCTGATTCCGGTGTGGGATGCGGTGGCGTTCGGAATTTGGCTGGCGAGTTTTACGCGCAGCACCATTCGCTGGCGCGGCGTGAACTACACGATTCGCGACGGCATGCTGGTGCTGCCCTCGCAGGCGAAAACACAACATGTCCGTTGAGCGCACTTGCAAAATAGTCGGAAAATTCTTGGTCGCAACTTTCGCGGCGCGTCCGGCGGCTTGCCTGGCGAGGTGTTTGTGAGCGCGAAGAGAGTTGCCGTGGCTGGCGCGGGAATCTATGGCGCCACGATTGCGATCCGGCTGGCCGAAGCGGGGCACCGCGTAACGCTGTTCGATCCCCTGGGAATTTTGCGCGCGGCTTCGGCGATCAACCAGTTTCGCATTCATTCCGGCTATCACTATCCGCGCAGCCCGGAGACCATTCAGGAGACCCTGGAAGCGCGCGCGGAATTTACCGAAGCGTTCGTGTCGGCGATTATCCACAGCAGCAAACATTTTTATGCTATCCCGAAAGAAGGGTCGCAGACTTCGCCGGATCTTTTCGAGCAGGTGATGGCGCGCCACGAAGTGTTTTTCAAGCCGTGCAAACCGGCGTGGATGAATTTCGAGTTCATCGACCGCTGCTACGAAGTGGACGAGCAGATTTACGATCCCGATATTTTGCGCAGCAGTGTGGAAAGGCAAATTGCGGCGCTGAAGATTCCCTTCCTGCAGCGCGAATTCACTAGCGAGATGCGCGGCGAGTATGATTTCGTGATTCGCGCGTGTTACGGCATGGGTCCGAGCCGCGGGCTGTTCAAGATTGCCAAGTATCAGGTAGCGGAAAAAATCCTGATCGAGCTGCCCGCGCAGCTGCGCGGAATTTCCCTGGTGGTGATCGATGGTCCGTTCACGGCGTTCGATCCCTACGGCAGTTCGGGCAAAGCGCAGTTCGGTTCGGCAAAGCACACCAATCACTGGACCACCACCGATCCCCTCGCGCCGGTTCCGGAACCGTACGCCGCGCTGATGAACGCCCTGGAATTTGCGCCCTTTGCCGGCACCCGGTTTGAAGCCATGCGAAAAGATTCCGCGCTGGCGGTCCCCGCCTCCAAGGACGCGCAATACCTGGGTTCGCGATTCACCATGCGCGTGGTCGAGAACAATCCCGCCGAGGACCGCCGCACCCTGTTGATCCAGGAAAGCGCGCCGGGCGAACTGCACGTCTTCTCCGGCAAAGTGGTTAGCGCCGTCAAAGCCGCGCGCCTGATTTGCGAACGCGTGGGGAGTCCAATCCCAAATTGGGAAATGACTAAGTGAGAGTTAGGTACACCCACCCCCGGGTGTTTTTGGCAAAGAGTGCGCAATGCCAACAATTTAATAGAGTTAGCCCGTTTTGTATTTTGAGAAGAGTGTGTAGCTTGTTGAAAACAAAGCGCGACATTTCGCGCAGTGGTAACAAAGAGTGCGGACAGTCGGGTGGGCTGCGAAGATTGGCGGGAGGCGAGTGGGCGGTGGGATCGGCCTGACATGGCGCATTGTAGCCAGGCCGGGCTTGATTGTCGATATATATACAGTACAGGTACTAGTATTGTACCAGCGGCCGGTGAGGCTGCCTGGCCTCAGCGTTATGGGAGGGTGTATTCGAGGTCGTAGGAATGCTTTCCGTCTGCAATCGTAATGGTGAAAGTTCCGGAGATGCCTTTGAGTTCGCCGGTACCGGAGCCGGGGACTACGATTACGGACATGTTTAGCCCTTTGGCATCCATGGTGGCCGTGTGCTGGAGCGCAAAAGTGCCGCGTTTTCCTTGGAGCACGCCGGTGACAACTTCAATCGCAACGTAGCCAGCCGCTCCCAGCTTGGGGTCGCCGCCGGAGAACATTTCGCCCTTGGTGGCGGCTTCGAGATCGCCATGAATTTGCTTGTCAATCGAGAAGCGCGAAAGGCCCTCGGCTGGGGGCGGGGTGAGGGGCTGAACATTTACGGTGAAGGTGCCGCGGGCGTGGTGGGTCATTGCCGTAATGGGAGTCTCCTTTTGTTGTGGCAAGGCGGTCGATGCGAGCATCGCCAGAGCGAGGATGGTGCAGATCATGCGCGGCATGGACGTGGCCTCCCCGGGCACGGCAATTCGATTCGCTCGAAGCGACAGCATATTCCGGGCTTGCGCCAGTACCAAGCAGAACGGCCAAAAGATGTGGGACGGAATCGCAGTAGACGCAATGCCGATTGACGCAGTGATCGTAAACTTGATTTCCATTGTCCGGTCTGCGGACTCATCGCGGACTTGGTTCCACGGTAGTGAAGATCCTTTCGGCAGGCAAGCGCAGGCTGGGGACGAGCCAGCGGAACAGAAAAGTAGCCGCAATTGCTCCTGAGAGCTGCGCAAACACGAAAAGCGGCGCGTCGGCCGGGCGAATTCCCGCGAAGGTGTCGCTCAGGGAACGAGCGATGGTCACCGCCGGGTTGGCAAACGAGGTGGAAGAAGTGAACCAGTAGGCGGCGGTGATGTAGGCGCCGACTGCGAAGGGGACCGTTTCAGAGCGGCGGCGTGAGCAGCCCCAAATCACGCAAAGCAGACCGAAAGTTGCCACAAACTCACTGAAGGCCTGAGCGGGACCACTTCGCGCATGGTGGGACAGCGATATTGCGGGCAGGCCAAACATAATATGCGCCGTTATTGCGCCGCCGATCCCACCTAGGCACTGGGCTGGAATGTAGCAGGCGGCCACCGTCCAGGACACGCCCCGCTCCATGGCGTCCGCGAGGGTGACTGCGGGATTGAGATGCGCGCCGGAGATTGGCCCGAAGGTGAGAATCAAAGCGACTAGGGCCGCGCCCGTGGCGATGGTATTGGCGAGCAGGGCGATCGCCACATTGCCGCCAGCCAGACGCTCGCCCATGATTCCCGAGCCTATGACGGCAGCCACGAGAAATCCCGTGCCAACAAACTCTGAAACGATTCGCCGCGGCAGCGTGGCTCTCATTGTTGTCCGATGCGATCGATTTCTTTCTTGATAGCGAGGGTGTCAAGGCTGGGGAGGGGCAAACTGAGGAACAGGTTGATTCTGCGGCTGAGAGTGACGAAGGCGTCCCGGAACGCGCGCTCGACCTCGTCCGGAGTTCCGGTCACGGATGCCGGGTCCGCAATCCCCCAATGTGCCGTCATCGGCTGGCCAGGCCAAATGGGGCAAACTTCTTTCGCCGCGTTGTCGCACACGGTGAAGACGAAGCTCATTTGCGGGGCGCCGGGCCGGGCAAACTCCTCCCAGCTTTTGCTACGCACACCCGCGGTCGTCAGATTGGCGAGCTGCAGCTGCTTGAGTGCTTCCGGGCGGACTGTTCCTGACGGGAAGCTTCCGGCACTATAGGCGGTGAAGTTTGGATTATGCATGCCGTTGAGGATGGCCTCGGCCATGATCGAACGAGCAGAGTTTGCGGTGCAGAGGAAAAGAACGTTGTAGTGTTGCGACATAGCGAATCCCAGATTCCTTTTAATTGCAGCAGGTGGGCCCGCAGCAGCTTTTATCCCTGGAATCCGCGGGCTTTACCGCGCGAATAAATGCGCTCAGGAACTTGCCGTCTACTTGCGGGGCCAGGGCATCCACGTCGAAGCCTTGACCGGAGAGAAACTCGCGGGCATCCTCGACGCGGTAAACGCGAGTGGGTTCGACTTCGACGTCGGCAAATCCTGCGCGCAACAATTTACTGCGGTAGTCCGATTCTTCCAGCGCACCCGCGATGCAACCGACCCACAGCAGAACGCTCTTGCGGATTTCCGGCAGCATTTCCCCGCGTGTCACCACGTCGGAAACCGCAAAGCGTCCGCCGGGTTTCAGGACGCGAAAAGCTTCGCGAAGGACCGCATCCTTGTCCGCGGAAAGATTGATCACGCAGTTAGAAATGATGACGTCCACTGAGTTATCCGGCAGCGGAATGTTTTCGATTTCGCCCTTTAGAAATTTCACGTTTTCGATGCCGGACTTTCGTTTATTGGCGTTCGCGAGAGCTAACATTTCGTCGGTCATGTCCAGGCCGTAAGCTTTCCCCGTGGCACCGACGCGCCGTGCGGAAAGCAGTACATCGATGCCGCCGCCCGAACCGAGATCCAGAACGGTTTCACCCGGATTGAGTTTCGCGAGCGCCGTGGGATTCCCGCAACCGAGGGAAGCGAGCATGGCTTCAGCGGGAATTTGGCAGGCTTGTCCGGCGTCGTAGAGGTTGGCGGTAATCGGGTCGATGCCCGAATCGCTCGCCGGCGCCGCGCCGCAGCAGGAGCTTCCTCCTGTCGTGACGCGCAACGCTGCGCTTCCATATTTTTCTCTTACGGCATCTCTTATGTTTGCTTCATTCATGGCCAATCCTTACTTGCAAATTTGGATCACATCTCGCGGTGCAACGGCCTTGTTTCGTGTGCAACATTCCGCATAGAGGAATTGCAGAACTTCTTGCAACGCCTCCGTGTTCGCGGTGTAGCGCAGGAAGGTGCTTTCGCGCCGCACCAGCACGAGGTCTTCGTTCCTTAACTTGTCGAGATGGTGCGACAGCGTGGAGTTCGGAATTTCCAGTTCGGCCTGGATTTCACCGACCACCAGGCCATCGGGATGAGCGGAAAGCAACAACTGCATGATCCGCAAGCGAGGCTCGGCACCCATGGCGGAAAACATGTCGGCAAACTTCGCCACCTGCTCAGCGTTCTTTTTGACAGGAAACGTTGGCATGTTTCGATATTTGCGGAAATAAGGATAAATGTCAAGATCCGAGGAAAGAGGCCGATTCTCGGTGATCCCTAAATTAGCGGAGCCCGCTTTCACGACACATCTTCATGCCTCAAGAATGAAACCAGCGGCCCGGTCCGGTAAGGCCGGTTATTCCGCTGACTTGCGAGCAAGCAAGGTCAGGGTTCGCGGCGGTAGCAGAAGATGGTTTGGGTAATGAGTGGGTCGGAAGAAGTGGTGATGGTGGTGCGGGTCAGTTCGGGGAGTTTTCCAGGCGCGGCATCCGCGAGCAATTCGTTGGTTAACACCAGGCCACCGGGGTTCAGCATCGCGGCCAGATTTGCGCGCGCTAAAGATTGCTCGAACGGTCCGTAGTAGATAAAGACATTCGTGCCAATAATGAGATCGAACTGCTGGTCCTGAGGAAGGGAAACATGCTGAAAGACGATGTTCATCTCAATGGGTGAGACGCGAGAGACGATGTCTGGCCGGATCTTAACGGCCCGGACTCTAAGTTCGGCAGCGGTAGCGGCAGGTGGCGGGATGGGCGGAACGGCCACGCCGATCTGGCCGCCCCAAGCTTGCCAGTAGGCGTTGAACCCTGCTAGATATTCCTCCGCGCGCGGGACAGTGGAATTCCACGTCAATTGGACGGTGTAGGGCTGGCCGGCAAGCGCAGCCTTGTGAATCCGTTGCACGTGGATGTTGACGAGCGGGCTGATGTCGAGCGTGTAGAGTTTTAGGGAGGATGGGTCCGCAACCTTCAGGCGCAGGAGCGAGTCCAGGATGGCGAAAGGCTGGGTGGTCTGCGGGGCGTAGTAGTCGTTGCCGGCTTCCTTATTGGCAAAGTCGAGGCCGGGACCCACGACGGCAATGCGGCGAATGCTACCGGGTTTGAGGACGCCTGAAGCGATCAAATGTTGTAACTGCTGATCGAGGTCGTAATCCGGCCACAGGTTGGTGTCGAGAGAAATGCCGCGGTCGGAATAGAGCTCGGACAATTCCGACTGACCGGCGGTCTTAATTTTTTCACGGTAGGCGTTGAACTCATCACGCATGCGCGCGAGGTTAGCGAGAAGATATTTCTTGATGGCCGCGCGATCCGCTGGAGTCTCGAAGGAGAAACCTTTGCGCTGGAGGAAGGAGCGCATTTCCTGCATTCCCGGATTAGCGGAAGGAGAACGCAGGGCGCGGATGAGGTCGTCAGCGCGGTTTTGCGCGAAGGAATCGACGAGGGTGCTGTGTCCGTAGCTGGACAAGTACTCGCGGTCAATTCGATATTCCTTGGTGTAGGTCACGCCAAAGCGAAGCAGATTGGTGAGGGTGTCCTCTTCGCCACGCTCAAGGCGTTTGCGGATCTCGGCGTCTTCACTTCTGACCCACGCATTCCAGGCGTCGGCGTCGAGGGGATGCGCTTCCTTGAGAGCAGAGGGTAACACGCTCGCCATTTTGTCCAGGATGGGCTTGGCGGTGGCAAGGGAAATAAACTCGGTGGCAGGAACCCGTTCGGCGATATCGACCGGCGAGGTAAATGCGAGGGCTAGAGCAGAAAAAAGCAACGTAGTAATTGCAAAAACAGAATAACCATACGTGAGACGTACGCCGATGGAGCGATAGATGGGTATGTTGTACATGACGGCGCAAACTGCCAGGTGGAATCGCAGCGGCTGATTATTGCTAAGTGTTTGGCCAACATCAAGATAACATTTGCGAACGGCGTTTTCCCACCAGCTTGGTCCAGACGACTACGGTGCTGCTGCGATCAAGGAATGCGCAACTGGCGCCTGAGCTCGGGGCTCAGGCGCCAGTGCCGTTCTGGGAAGGATTTGGTTAGTAAAGGGCGCAGAGGTCTGGGCGGTCGGCGCAAGCGTCGGCTTCGGCGAGGAGGATTTCGCCTTGGATGATTAGCCACCAAGCCTGGAAGTCGTTGATGGATTTTCCGTTGAACTCGGCGCCGTCGAGCATGGACTTGATTTGTGAAGCCAAAGCGTCGCGCCGGGTGGTCCAATTGGCGATGTGGTTTTCCAGGTTGGTGTAGGTGATGTCACCAGTGGTATTGCTGGTGAGGGCGATGGTCGAAACCTTCAGGGTGTTTTTGGCAAGATCGCCGAAGGGCGCGTTGATCTGCTTATAGACCTGCCCGAGGGCGCGAAGGGTCTCGGACTGCTCGCGGAGGTGGCGGGGCAGGACGTCGCGGTCGAGGAGTTCCAGGATGACGCGGCCGTCGTGCTGGTAGTCATCGGTGAGGCCCGTGAGGTACATCATGGTGGGGCGCAGGTCCACGTGGTCGGTGAAGAAATCGGCGGGATCGGTAACGCCCAAGTTCTTCACGCCCGGGCCGACAATGCCGATGAAGGTGCGACCGATCTCGGCTTGGATGTCACCGTGATTCCAGGCGAAGTTGGGCCCGACAACGGGCGTGGCGCTGCCCACGGTCTCGAAAAAGAAATTGGGATCGCCGAAAAAAGTGAAGGTGGGTTCGCGGGCGGGATCGGCCGCGGAGCTCATGTGCAGGAGGTGCTGGCCCACGGGATCCACCATGGCGCCCTGAAGGTTGGGGCCGAGGCCGGTGCCCAGGAGGCTCTCGCTCAAACCGGTATGGGGATTGACGGCGCTGAGGCCGGCCATGGTCTGTTCGAGCTGGCGCACAGAGGCATCGGTGGGAAGCGGCTGGCCGGGGACGAACACGGTGGCGGCATCGTCAAAGTGAATAGAGAACGGGGTGGTATCGCCGGCATTGGCGGTAGCGGCGGCCAGGTTAAGGTCCAGTTCGCCGACGCCATTCAAGGGATAGGTGCATGGAATGTCCGGAGTGACCACTCCGTTGACGATTGTCGCGCCATCGCAGTTGGCCGGCGTGGGTGCGGCGCCAGCGAAGTGGTCGCCTTCGTCCGGCGTGAAGATGAACAGAGTATTGGTCTGATCAATGCCGTCAGCCTTGAGGTTGGCAAAGAAAGTGCCGAAGGCGGCGTTGAAATCGCTGAGCTGCTTGACGTAGGGGGCTTCGCCGGGGCCGAAAGTCCGTTCGGTGCTGAGAGTGGCGCCTTCCTGGTTGTCGTGAGCGTCGGCGATATAGGCGTAAACGACCGGGATGCCTTTCTTCAGCATGGTTTCGACCACGGCCAAGGTCTGCGCGGGTGTGGGATCGAAGTTGAGTGCGCTGAACCCGGTGAGCGGGACGCCGTTGTAGTCGGTGATTCCGCCGAGGGCAGGCGCGATGTACTTGAGCCCGAATAGCGCTTCATATCCGGAGTAGCCGCCGGGTTCGCCAGGCAGTAAATCGGGCACTGCGTTGTTGGCCGTGGTGCACAGCGCGCTGCCCAGAGCGCAATGGATGGCCGCGCCGATAAAATCGTTGGTCTGATTGGAACTGGTCTCCGCCGCTTGGGGAGAGGTTGCGCCAAAGACCTTCTTAACATCGAAGGGCGCGCGTTCCAGGACGATGTTGGCGGTGGAGAATGCGCCTACGTCGCAGCCAGCGCGCGTGAAAGGCACCCAAGGCGCGGGGACGTTTTGTCCGGTTGGGGTGGTCAAGGCAAAGTTGCCGTCCGCAGTGCCGGAGTTGATGTCGGAAACCAGGTCGGTCCAATAAAAGAAGGCGGAGGGAAAGTAAATGCTGGAGGTGCCGGAACCGGGGCCGAAGACGCCAAAGCTGTTGGAGATGAAGATGCCAGTATTGTCAGAGTACAGGCCGGTTTGCGTGGTGAGGATGTCGTTGGCAGTGTGGGAGATAAGCACGGGATGATCGCCGGTGTCGAGGGTGCCGTTCTGCTGGATGAAGTTGAGCAGGTTGGGCATTTGTTCAAGGTCCGAGGGGACGTTGGGGTTGTCGCGGGTGAAGTGCACGTTGTCGAATTCGACGTAGACTACGTGTTTGATCTTTCCCGAGGGAGAGTTGAGTTGACATTGCGCCTGAGCCGACGATGCGAATCCGATCGCAAGCAAGCCACAAGCTAATGCGGACGTGAACATGCGACGAAACAGTGTTTCTCGATGCATCTCCGATTCCTCCTGACAAGGTGTGTGTGGGCTGAGAGCCGCGGGCCGCGGCGGGCGTGGCACGCGGACTTCAAGCTAACGCTGGGCTGATGACCGGGCAGCGAACGCAGGATTAAAATTTTGTGTTACTTAGATTGCTTGCGAGGCAATAAGCAAAGAGTTTTGCCAGCCGATGGCGAGCCGAGCTCTAAATCAGGGGGCCGTGGTCTGGTTGGGAGAAGGGGTGTTGGTGAGCAGGAGCTTGCCGCCACTGCTCAGGATGGTGGAGAAGTGCTCGAGGCCGACCAGGGATTCCATGCGAGCGGCTTCGGGTTTGTTGGCAACGAAATAGTAGCGGTTGGGACTGGTCCAGAGGGTGGCGAATTGGGAGTCGCTGAGGAAGACGTCGGGAGCGCCGGGGGCGGAGGCGCCGTAATCGAGATTTTGGCGACGGGTACTCAGCATCAGCGGGCTTTGCTGGGTGTAGAAGGGGATGGAGGAGAGTTGATAGTAATAGCCTTGGACGATTAGTCTGCCGGGGGGCTGTGCGAGCAGGGCTTCGGCGATCGGTCGCGAGGAGAGATAGGGATCGAAGACGATTAACGCCTGACGGGCGGCGAGGAAGAACATGACCATCATCACGCAGGTGAGGACGTAGGCGCGGGTGTTTTTCCAGAAGAGATTGGCTATGGCGCCGATTAAGAAGGCGAAGGCGGCTAGGTAAAGCGGGAAGCGGAGATAGGCGAAGGAGTCGAGGGTTAGGTCGAGCATGTGGCCTAGCGAGAGGGTGTAGGCCGAGGGGTTGCGGGAGAGGGCTTGCGAGATATCGCCGGGGGCGGGGACGTTGCGGACGTGGTAGGCAATGGCGAAGCAAGCAATCGCGCAGATTGCGGCGATAACTCCGAGGATGCGCGTACCGGGGAGGACCCAGCGATTTTGGGCGGAGAAATTTTGCGGTGCGGTGCGATCATCAGCGACTGCAGCAGCCATGGCTGAGCCTAGCAACAGCGCCAGCGCAGGGTAGCAGGGCATGGAGTAATACTCTTGCGTGGTGGAGAAGGTGAAGAAGATGAGAAGGAAACCAGTCCAGCAGAGTGCGAGCAGACGGGTGCGGCCGGCGCGGTCGATGGGCTTGAAGGACAGCTTGGCGATGGCTGGGAGATAGACGCTCCAGGGGAAAAGCCAGATTAGGTGGAACAGCCAGAACCAGAGGCGCGGGACGGTGTTGTAGTCGCGCGGGTAGCGGAGATTCAGAAAGCGCAGCAATTGTTCGTTGATGAAGTAGAACCACAGGAAGCCGTGATATTGGCCGGCTTCGCTGTGCAGGGTCCAGGCGAAGAGCGGTGGATTGCGAACGGCCGCGAGGATGTGCCACGGGGCGGCAATGAGCAGGGCGAGGGCCGCGCCAGTGAATGGATGCAGGCGCTTCCAGGTGGCCCAGGAAAACAGCTGACGCGTGAAGAGCAGAAATAAGAACGCGGCAGCCAGCGGGAAAACCAACGCGACCAAACTTTTTAGCAGAAGGCCGACGCCCAGGCTTGCGTAGGACACGTAAGCCCACGCGCGGGGATGCTCTTCTTCGCCATCGAGGGCGCGGAGGAAGCCCCACATCGATAGCGCTATCGTGAA
>DATFYV010000300.1:0-6511 GCA_035314845.1 Candidatus Acidiferrum sp. | reverse complement strand
CACCGTGCGCGATGTCGGCTCCGAAGACTATCTCGATGTTGGCCTGCGCAACGCCATCGACAAGGGCGTGGTCCCCGGCCCGCGCATGCTCGTCTGCGTACACGCGATCGGCGCGACGGGGGGGCACTGCGACGAAACCGGATTTCGCGCCGGCGTCTTCGGCAAGGAGACTGGCCCGGAAGAAGGCGTGGTGAATGGCGCGGATCAGGCGCGCTACGCAGTGCGGCTGGCGCATAAGTATGGCGCTACGATTATCAAGACGTGCGCGACTGGCGGCGTTTTGTCGCTGGCGGATGCCGTGGACACGCCGCAACTGACGCAGGCGGAGCTAGACGCGCTGGTGGACGAGGCGCATGCGCTGAAATTAAAGGCGGCGGCGCACGCACACGGCGCGGAAGGCGCGAAGCGCGCGATTCGCGCGGGCATCGACTCCATCGAGCACGGGTCTTTTCTCGACGACGAAGCGCTCGATTTAATGAAGCAGCATGGTACGTATTACGTTCCCACGCTGATGGCGGTACAAGGGCTCTCCGAACAAATTGCGAAGGGCATCCCGATTCCTCCACCGATCAAAGTGAAGGCCGAAGACGCCATCGCGCACGTTCACCAAACGTTCCAGAAGGCGCTGGCGAAAAATATCAAGATTGGATTGGGAACAGATGCCGCGGTGTATCCGCACGGGCGCAACGCGGAAGAGTTTCACCAGATGGTGGATCTGGGAATGAAGCCGGTGGATGCGCTGAAGGCGGGAACTTCTGCGGACGCGGATTTGCTGGGTCTGGCCACAAAAATTGGCACGCTGGAACCCACCAAACTCGCGGATGTGGTGGCCGTTCCCGGCGATCCCATCGAGAATATTCGGCAGACCGAGCACGTCTTCTTCGTAATGAAAGAGGGTGTGATTTACAAGAACGATCGCGCAGCGAAATAAGATCGCGATCTAATTCGGTGCGTACGTGTGCGAAGGGCTGCATTGGATTTCAACACAGAGTTCACAGAGGGCACAAAGAAGAGACAACAGAGAAACGGGTACCGGCGGAGCAGTGCGTTCGATGGATTTACGTTTCGAGCTTGAAGCGCGTGGAGGCCAGGCGGTAGAGGCGGCGCCACAGCAGGCGGTTGATCAGCACTACCACGGTGGCCATGATCAGTGTGGAGGCCAGCAAAATATCGAAACGCCCGGAATCGCTGGCGCTGGCGATGGTGCTGCCGAGGCCCGGGGCGGAAACGATGCGGCCCTGGAAGTGAAAATACTCCGCGACGATGCTGGCATTCCAGGCGCCGCCGGAGGCGGTGACCATGCCGGTGACCAAGTAGGGGAAAATTCCGGGAAGAATCAGGAAGCGCCAGCGGTCCCAGGAGCTGAAGCGAAAAATCTTGGAGGCTTCTTTTAAGTCGGTGGGAATGGCCATGGCGCCGGCGATTACGTTGAACAGGATGTACCACTGCGTGCCCAATAGCATGAGCAGCATGGCGGCGATTTCCAGCCCGCCACGCAAGCGGATCAAGAACAGCAAAATTACTGGAAAGAGCGCCGTGGCTGGTATAGAAGCCGCCATTTGCGCCAGCGGCTGCGCGATGCGCGAAAACTTTGGGTTGGAGCCGATATATACGCCAACGGGAACGGTCCAGAGCGCGCCCAGCAGCAACGCAGCGTTGACGCGCAGGAACGTGAGCGCGGCACTGCGAAGCAGGTCAACGTAGTCTCCAGGACGCAACTGTGCGAGTTCCAGCGTCGCGTGATACAAAGCGACCGCAAGTCCACCTAACGCAAGCACCGCCAGAAAGTAGCCCAGCAGTTTGCGCGGCTTTTTCCGCTTGGGAGCGGAGAGTGTTGCGGCGGCGCGACGCGCACCGACAGCCAGCGAAAGCGTGATCCAGTTAACAATCGGGCTGAGTAGCAGGCGCCACAAGCGAATTACGATGGAGGCACGACCGATCAGGCTCAACAGCGTGGTCTGCGTTTGACCCGAGCTTTCCACCTGTTCGAACTTGAATTTGTCGGCCCAGACGATGACCGGGCGCCAGATCAGTTGATCCAGCAGAACAATTACCGTGATCATGGCGGCGAGGCCCCAGAGGATGGCGCGCGTGTCGCCATGACTGGCAGCGGTTTGCAAGAATGAGCCGAGGCCCGGCAAACGAAAATCGCGCGGGCCAAGCACGAACATTTCGCAAGCCATCAGGAAAAACCATCCACCGGCGACGGACATCATAGAATTCCACACCAGACCAATGGTGGAAAATGGCAAATCGAGTTGCACGAAACGCTGCCAGCCGCTGAAACGATAAATGATGGCGGCCTCGCGCAGTTCGCGGGGCTGGGTTTTCAGCGAAGAATAAAAACTGAAAGCGATGTTCCAGACCTGCCCGGTGAAAATCAGCAGGATGGAGCCGAGTTCCACGCCGATCTGGCTGTGGGGGAAAATGGCGACCATGGCGAGCATGACGCCCGGCAGAAAACTGAGCACCGGGATGGACTGCAAAATATCCAACAGGGGAACCATGATCAGTTCGGCGCGGCGGGACTTGGCAGCGATATAGCCGTAGGCCAGCGCGAAAAGCAGACTGAGCACGTAGGCAACGGCGATACGCACCAGCGAATACAGCGCGTACAGCGGGAGGACGCGCGGATCCTGCGAGATTTCCGCCTGCGCGCTTACTGGGCCAAGCCAGGAGCGGCCAATGGCGTAGACGCCATAGATGGCGGCAAAGATAAAAAGAAAAATGGTGATGTCGATGAGAAAGGCGAAATTCCAGCGCGAACCGGCGGGCCGCTGCTGCGTGGGCGGAATCGGCGTGGAGATTTGCGGCGCGGTGGCGGTTAAGGGCAAGGTGAGATCAAGCCTCGGTGAGAGTCAGCTTCCCGGTGGCGGCATCGTAGTCAAAGAGTTCGGCGTAGCGGCCCCACTGGATGGCGGTTTCCAGCTGGCGGCTTGCTTCATCCTCGCTGAAATGTTCGTCGAGCAGGTCGCGAAAAAACTCGTCAGACAGAGTACGGTCGGTCTTGGCTTTGAGCGATTGCTCCATCTGGCGAAGAAGCGGGACGTTGGCGAGAGCCGCCCTGCGAAAAATGGCTTTGCGAGCTTGAATATCGCCGCGCGCGAATTCAAGGCCCTCGGGGGTGATAATCGCGTCGCCTGCTTCCACGCGGAGCATGCCCAGAAGCGCGGCGGTGTCGATGGTGGGAAGCAAGGCGTCAACTTCCAGACTGAGCTCGTCGGCGAGTTTGCGCAGGTCGATACGAGGTCCAAGGTCGGCCAGAATTTCGAGCAATCCTGCCATGCCGCCGGGACGCGTGTGCGGGAGCATGATGGGTTTGTGGGAAACCATTTTTCCGGAATGACCGACCGCAGGAGCGGCGATGAGATCGCGGTCGTCGGGGCTGGTCAGTACACGGTATATGTCGTCGACCAGGGCGATGAATTCGGGCGTTTTGCGGTCGCGGGGATAAGGAATGGTGACGGTGAAATCGGCGTGAATATGCGCGGGGTTGCGGCCCAATACGATGATGCGGTCGGCGAGGGTCACGGCTTCTTCGATGTTGTGGGTGACGATGAAAATGGCTCGCGTAGGGATTTTATGCTCGAGCCAGAGTTCCAGAAGTTCACCGCGCAACGTTTCAGCGGTGAGAACGTCGAGCGCGGAGAAGGGTTCGTCCATGAAGAGCACTTCGGGTTCGACGACCAAGGCACGGGCCACTCCGACGCGCTGCTTCATGCCGCCGCTCAATTCCTTGGGATAAGCGCTCTCGAAACCATCCAGTCCGACAGCGTCGATGATGCGCAGGGCGCGTTTGTGGCGCTCGATGGTAGGCATGCCGCGGGCTTCGAGCGGGGCTTCGACGTTTTCGAGAACGGTGAGCCACGGGAACAGCGCGAAACTTTGGAACACGATGGAGACGTTGGGACTTTCGTCGCGCACGGGCTGCCCATGCCAATAAACTTCGCCGGCACTGGAGGGCGAGAGACCCGTGAGCATGCGCAGCAGGGTGGATTTGCCGCAGCCGGAAGGCCCCAGAAGGGCGATGATTTTGCCAGGGTACACGGCGAGATCGGTAGCGGAGATGACCTGAATGCGCGTGCCGTCTGGCTGAGGGTAGAATTTTTCCAGCTTGCGAGCCTCGATGATGGGCTCGGCGGCGGTGGCGCTCGGGAAGACCGAAACCCCGTTGCTGATGTTCGTGGTGCTCATGAGAGCGTGTATTATCGCTCAACTACGGTGCAGTGGAACAGCCGTGAAGCTGAGGCTGAGCGGTTTTTTGGAATTGTTACAATAATGCGAATGACCGGCACGAAAGCTGCGTCGATGGTGGCGATCCTCCACCAAGTACGGCAAAGCGCCCGTTTCAGAAAGCGGTCGCTACAGAATAAGGGCCGGGTCTAAGACCCGCCACTACCATTGAGAACGAGGAGCATTTGAGAAAGCTTAACGACGCGGACTGGATGTGGGCGGTGGGGGTTTCGTTGGGCACGGCGCTGCTAGTGGTGGCGCCGTTTTTTGTGCTGGGAATTGCTTCGGGGCACGATTTCGAATTTCATGCGGCCTCGTGGCTGGATGCGGCGGGACAGTGGAAAGAGGGGATTGTGTTTCCGGCGTGGACGGAGTGGGCGAACCACGGGTTTGGCGAGCCGCGATTCATTTTTTATCCGCCACTGTCGTGGACACTGGGAGCGGCGCTGGGTTCGCTGCTGCCGTGGAAGGTTGTGCCGGTGGTGTTTATTGTGCTGGTGCAGACAATGGCGGGTTTTTGTGCGTTCGCCCTGATGCGCCGGGTTAGCTCGTTTGGTGGAGCGCTCTTTGGAGCGGCCAGCTATGCAGCAAACCCTTATGCCCTGCTGGTGGTGTACATGCGAAGCGATTTTGCGGAACAGCTGGGGACGGCGTTTTTTCCTTTGTTGTTGCTGCTGGCGCTGCGGGTCAGCGGGATTTTGTGGGAGGTCGGCGCAAAGCCTGATGGCGGCTTAGATCTTGCTGAAATGGGGCGCAGCAGTGCTGCGCCCCTACAAACGCGGGACAAAGCTTTGCGGGACATCGTTTGGTTTGCGGTGGTGTTTGCACTGGTGTGGCTGTCCAATGCGCCTGCAGGCGTGATGGCTAGCTATTCCATGGCATTGATTTTCGCGTGGGCGGTGCTACGGACGCGTTCTTTGGCGCCGGGATTCCGCGGGGCCGCCGGGCTGGCGCTGGGATTGGCGTTGGCGGCATTTTATCTAGTACCCGCGGCGTACGAGCAGAGGTGGGTGAACATCGAGCAGGCGCTGGCTTCCGGTTTGCAGCCAGCACAGAATTTCTTATTTACCGCGATTGATGATCCGGAACATACCTGGTTTAACTGGATCGCCTCTGGCATAGCGATTCTGCTGATGGTGCTGACGGGTTTGGCGGCGGTGCTGGCGCGACGCAACGTTGCGGGGAATGGGGCCGCGAATGGGGCGACGCCTACGGCGGGAAGGGATGAAGGAGCGCGGCGGAAAATTTGGAGCGCCGTGCTGGTGCTGGCAGGTGCTGCCACGCTGCTGATGCTGCGGCCGACGAATATCTTGTGGCGATTCTTGCCAAAGCTGAGATTCGTGCAGTTTCCATGGCGCTGGATGTGCGTGCTGGCGGTTTGTTACGCGTTCTTCCTGGGTTGTGGTTTTGCGCGGTCGCGGCGGGGATGGATTCTGATCGTGGTGGCGACGATTTGCAGCGCGGGCACTGCCACTGTACTGGTGCAACAGACGTGGTGGGATTCGGATGACCTGCCGACGATCGGTGCAGCGATTTTGGCGGGCTCGGGATTCGACGGGACGGATGAGTACGATCCGCGGGGCGACGATCATTATAATTTGCCGGGCAAGGCGCCGGAGGCGGTGATCCTGAGCGCGGAAGATGACGACGGCCCCGCAGTAAACGCCGAGGTTGGCGCTGAAGTGGGCATTGAGAAATGGACAGCGAACAAAAAAGAAGTAAGAGTTTCGTCGCCCCGGCCTGCGCGGCTTGCGCTGCGCCTGCTGGATTATCCGGCGTGGGTAATCGAAGTGAACGGACGCAGGATTAACGCGGAACATCCTGAAGGTACGGCGCAGATCCTGGTACCGGTGGGGGCGGGAAATTCGGATGTGCGCGTGCACTTTGTGCGCACCGCGGATCGCACGGTGGGAATCGGAATTTCCCTGGCCAGCGTTTGCGCGATCCTGGCGCTCTTGGCCAGCGGACTGCGGCGTAGCGCGGAGAAGGAGACGGCGCTTGCCTAGGACAGACGTTTTGGATAGTTTCGCACAGATCGGCAGGGAGTCAGAGAGCAGGGATTCGGTGCGCAGGAAAACAGGACGCGGGAAGAGAGTGCGCGGGAAAACAAAGGGCGGCGCCGTATGAGCTGGCTGCGGCGCGTACAAAAACAATTTAATGAGAAACGGATTGCGCGGCTAATCGCGCGGAAGTCGATGATCGACCCGGTGCGCTCGGGAAGTCTATTGCGGCTGGCGCAGCGGATTGACGAGGAGTACATTCCGGGCGACGTGGTGGA
>DATFYV010000299.1:0-4008 GCA_035314845.1 Candidatus Acidiferrum sp. | reverse complement strand
TGCCACGAATACCCACACCCACCAGGCCACGCGAATTGAGTTCAAGCTGTTTTTCCCGTGGTATCCCTGCCCCATCATCGGAGATTTCACAATGAACAAGTCCATCCTCTTGAGTCAAGCGAATCCTTGCGGTGGGACTTCCAGAGTGGCGGTGAATATTGGTAAGGGATTCTTGCACGATGCGGAAAATGGCAATCTCCAAATCCTCCGGCAGACGATTAAGTCCCGCTGGGGGCAGGTCCAGACTAACGGCAATGTTACTGCGTTGGGTGAATCCGTCCGCGAACCAGCGAATGGCGGACTCCAAGCCAATTTCGTCCAGCAAGGGCGGGTGCAACAAATGCGAGAGGGTACGAATTTCCGTTAGACTTTGCTGTACAAGTTTTTGGTTCTCTTCCACGCAGCGTTGCGCTTGAGGACTAAGTTTCTCTTTTTCCCTGGTCACCTGAGAAATATTCATGCTGATTGCGGCGAGCAACTGTCCCACGCTGTCATGTAATTCACGAGCGATGCGCCGGCGTTCGGCGTCCTGGGCTTGAAGCAGGCGAGCGGAAAGGTCTCTAACAACCCGCGTTTGCATGGTCAATTCTTCGTTCTTTTCCTGGAGTTCAACGGTTCGCGCGCTAATGCGTTTTTCAAGATCGTCGTGAACGGCCTGGAGTTGCGCTTCCGCCAGCTTGCGTTCGGTAATGTCCCGAGCGATTTTTGAAGCGCCAACAATCCTGCCGTCTCTTTCCCGGACCGGAGATATGGTCAAGGCGACGGCTACGGTATCGCCGGTTTTTTTCCTGCGAGTTGTTTCGAAGTGATCGATCCGCTCTCCGGCGGATATCCGTTTAAGAATGGCCACCTCCTCGTCGCGCAGCTCAGGAGGGATGATGGTGGTAATCGGCTTCCCAATCATTTCGCTTGAGGTCCATCCAAACAAACGTTCGGCACCGGGATTCCAGCTGGTTATGGTGCCCTTGAGATTTTTAGAGATGATGGCATCCTCAGAAGAATTTACGACAGCCGCGAGCAGCAACTGCGATGCAGCCCCGCGGCGGTTGGACTCGCCGAGAGCAATAATCGCGCTGGCGAAAATGAAAAAGCCGAGCAGACCGAACAATTGCGCGCGATCTTGAATGATGAGGGAGTGGGCAGGAAGCAGGAAAAAATAGTCGACACCTAAAGCGCACAGCAAGGTGCAGAGTATGGAAGGACCGAGGCCGCAGTACCAAGAACAGAAAACAACCGCAAGCCACACGGTATGATACGGATTGTGGTCACCTAAGATGGGACTCAGGAGGTAGCGGAAGTATAGGGCGGCAACGGCCGCTACTACCGCGAGGGCATAAGGAAGCGTCTTGTAGGAGAACCTGTTCACAACGTTGCTTCACCTTTTTGCAGGGAGCAAGCAAGCTGAGTCGGGTGTCTTCAGACCAACGGAAATGTTTTAACGTTCCTGTTATCAGGCTACTGCGGTTGAAATTCCAGGTCAAGGGTTTTTGGTCAGGCTTCCCGTAACAACTCACGAGGCTCCGTCTGCTCCGAGAGTGACGCAGAGACACAGAGGGCCCAGACGGTAAAAGACAAAAACGAGGAAAAGAAAGCCCTATCCTCAAAAACCGAGGGTGGGCACATGGCGCTGCTCGAGCGATTTTTGCGACCGTGGGTGAGATTCGCGGGGCGGAGCCCAACCATGACTATTGGCTGCTGCGGTATTCCACGGAACGACGAACCCGAGGTTTTTGATTGACACACAAGGCCCTGTGAAGTAACAACAATGCACACAATGCCGGGGAAATAGGAGCGTACCTGATGAAAACCAGGCAGTCATGTCAATTGGCCTTGGCTCTTTTGCTTGCGTGTTCGCTGGCGATACCGACGGAGATAGCCGGCGCGCCGCAAGGGGCCGGGCAGCGGGCGGGAGAAGTTTCGCGGGTGATACCAGCGGTGAGCATCGGACGCGGAGGCAAGACGATTAACGCAGCGGCCAAATCCGAAGTGGACTGGCAAGACCAGATCGACACCCATGCGAGCGCGCGAGCGCGCGTGCTGCTGGATGACGGATCGGTGTTGAACGTGGGCGCGGACTCTTCCATGCGGGTGGTAAAACACGACGCCGCCGCGCAGCAAACCGAACTGGAGTTGACGTACGGCAAACTGCGCTCGCAGGCGCAAAAACTCTCCAAGAGCGACGGAAAATTTGAAGTGCGCACGCCGGCAGGAGTGGCGGGCGTGGTGGGCACGGATTTTTACATCGAGTACGGCAACGACGTGATGAACGTGATCGTGTTTGAAGGATTCGTGCGGGTGTGCAATCTTGCCGGGGTGTGCGTGGTAGTGAAGCCGGGACAAATGAGCAGCGTGCGGCACGGCGACAATTCGACGCCGCCGACCATCGTGCAAGCGCCGCTGTCGATGTTGACGGGCGCGACGACGAACACGGAGAGCGGCGGCAATCTAGCGGTGGCCGCGCCGGCCGCGGCGCACAGCGCGCTGTCCACAGTGTTTTTGATTGGGGTGCTGGCGGCCATTCCGGCGGTGATCGTTCCGGTGCAAGTAAGCCGCAACCAGACGGGCAAGCCGCCGTCCTGCGGGGCGGTGCCGGGTAAGCCGCAGCCGCATTGCATCAATTAGGGAATGCGGCGCGCGCGTGCGGATTGTGAGGCCGCCCGCCTTGCTTTACTGGACGTTCAGGGTAATTTGCGCGGTCTGGGTGGTGGTACCCAAAGTTTCCGTGATGGTCATGGCATATTGACCGGCCGGCACTCCTTTTGATGAGCCGGAGTTCCCGCATCCCCCCACCAGAGCGAAGGCCAAAGCGGCGGTCGCGAAGGCCCAGCGGAGTCTGGGTTTGCGAGCGGACAGCAGGCCGAGGAGCAAGAGTCCCGCCAAGCACAACAAGGCCACGGGCCATCGACGCGAGCCTGGAAGTCCAGGTAAACCCGGTTCGAAAATGCCCGTCGCTTGCGGCGTGGAATACAGAGTGACGGTCATGGTCACCGAGCCGTCGGCTTTCAGATTTGTCGGGCACGGTGAGATCAAGCAACTGATCGTAGCGCTAGAGCAAAAACTGTTCAGTGTTCCGCCGAGGCCGCCGACGGATTGCACGGGAAAGGAGAAAGAATAAGTGGGTCCCGACACGGTAACGGGGCCATTGACCCCGATGACCAAACCCGAAGCGTTGACAGTGAACACCTGGGCCGCGGAAGAGCCGGCGGTGGGAGCGGGGTTGGTTACTGTAACGTTCACCGGCCCGGCGGCGCTGAGTTGCGAGGCGGGAATGGTGATGGTAATGGAAGTGCCGTTGGACTCCACTCCACCGGCATCGGCGTTGGGACCGAAGTTGACGACTGCGCCAGAGACGAAGTTAGTGCCGGTGAGGGTCAGAGCGACGGACTGCCCGACGGTCCCGCTGGTGGGTGAGATCGCGCTCAGCGTGGGCGTCGGATTGTTGTTGGTGAGCGAGAAGGTCGCGGGCGCGTTTAGACCTGGCACGGTGGCATTCACGGTGTAGCTACCGGCGGTGGCGTTGGCGGCGAAGACCGCGGAAGTGGCGACGCCATTGGCGTTGGTGGCGGCGGTGTTGACGCCGCCCGCGAACGTGCCGCTGGCGCCGTTAGCCGGCGCGGTAAAGGTTACGGTCACGCCGCTGACTGGAGCGCCGGTGGCGTCGGTGACGGTTACAGAGAGTGGGGCGGCAAAGGGCATGCCTACGGTGGCAGCTTGCGGGGTGCCGCCGGCGGCGGCGATGTTCCCCGGAACGGGCGTGCCGGTGCCGCTGAGCGCCATGGTCTGCGGCGAGTTGGCGGCATTGTCCACGATGGCAATCGCGGCGGTGCGCGGGCCAGTGGCGGTCGGCATGAAGTCCACATAAAGCTGGCAGGAATTGCCGGGGGCAACGACCGTGCCCGCGAAGCAGGTACCCAAGGCGGGTTGCACCGAGAAATCGGAAGCGTCGACGCCGGTGATCGGCCCGATGCTGGTAAGGGTGAGATTGGCCGTGCCGGTGTTCATCACGAA
>DATFYV010000298.1:0-3290 GCA_035314845.1 Candidatus Acidiferrum sp. | reverse complement strand
GGATTGGGCACGCGTTTGCGCCCGCTGACCAATGATCGTCCGAAGGCGCTGGTCGAAGTGAACGGGCGCACGCTGCTGGAAATTGCGCTTCTGCGTCTGCGCGGATTTGGTATTCATGAAGTCATCGTGAACGCGCATCATTTCGCGGACCTCATAGTGGCGTTTCTGAAGGCGCATGACAATTTTGGAATGCGCATAGAAATCTCGCGCGAAGAGGTGCTGCTGGACACCGGCGGCGGCCTCAAAAAAGCTGGCTGGTTTTTCCTGGAGAAATCGGGAGACCCAGATGGAGACCTGGATGAGCCATTTCTTCTCCACAACGTCGACGTGATCAGCACTATCGATTTCACCAAAATGCTGCACGCACATCGCGAGAGTAAGGCGCTGGTGACGCTGGCCGTGCACAGGCGAGAGAGCAGCCGGCAACTTTTCTTTAACAACGAAATGCGGCTGTGTGGACGCCGTGCGGGAAAAGAAAAAGAGCCGGAATTTGTGTGCCGCGCTGAACATCTCGAGCCGCTGGCCTTTACCGGTATCCACATGATTTCTCCCCGCCTGCTCGGGCTCATGAAAGAGGACGGCATCTTCTCCATTATTGATTGTTATTTGCGGCTGGCTGGCATGGGAGAAAGAATCACAGCCTTTCGCGCCGATGAATATTACTGGCGGGATCTCGGCCGCCTGCAAGACTTACAGCAAGGTGGGACGGATTTAGAACAGCAGCTACCAAACTAATCAAAAATAAATTTGCGATCAGAATTATTTGGCGGGCGCGGCGAGCGTCGCGAGGCCCAAGGCCTGCATGACGGCGTCGTGGAGGGCGGGGCGGACTTGCTGGATTTGTGTGTTTTCGCGCGTGGGATGCACGCGGTTGGTTAGCAACACTACGAAAAGGTCGCGGTCAGGATCAATCCAGATGGACGTGCCGGTGAAGCCGGTGTGACCGAAACTGCGCGCCGAGAAATAGTGGCCGCTGCTGCCGCCCTCGGTGGGCACGGCCCAGCCCAGGGTGCGTGTGCTGCCAGAAAGCTGCTGCGGCGTGGTGAATTGCGCGATGGTGACGCGGCGCAAGATACGACGATGGGCGTAAACGCCGCCGTCCAGCAGCATCTGGCAGAAAGCCGCCAGATCCGGCGCAGTACTGAAAAGTCCGGCATGTCCGGAGACGCCGCCCAGCACGTAAGCGTTTTCGTCGTGGACTTCGCCTTGCACCAATTTGTGGCGGAGGTTGTTGTCGATTTCCGTGGGCGCGATCGCCGGCCAGAGTCTCTGCGGCGGGCGGAACATGGTGTTCTTCATGTCCAGCGGGGCAAAGATATCGGTACTGGACAAGGTGTCCAGCGTTTTGCCGGTGAGGCGTTCGACGATTTCGGTCAGCAGAATGATGCCGAGGTCGGAATAGACTTCCTTGGTGCCAGGTTCGTATTCGAGCGGCTCGGCAAAAATTCTTGCAAGGGATTCTTCGCGGCTGTGCGAGGTGCGCCAGTACTCTTTGAAGGCAGGCAGCCCGGAGGTGTGCGTGAGGAGGTGGCGAACGGTCACTTCGTGACGCCAGGCGAGTTCTTCGGGATTTTCTCGGAATAAATTCACCAAACCTCTCTCGGAGGTAGTGGTCCATTCTGGCAGGTAGCGTTCGACCTTGGCGTCTAGATCGATCGGCACGGGAAAATCGCCTTCGGCGAGTTTCGCGACGATGGTGGTAGTGGCGACCACTTTGGTGAGCGAGGCGATGTCGTACATGGTGTTCGCCACTGTGACCGGAGACTTGACGTCGTAGGAAAGATGGCCGAAGGCGTGGATGGCCACTTTGCCGCGATAACCGATGGCGAGAGTTGCGCCGGGAAAAGCCTTGTCGGAGATGGCTTTTTCGAGGACGTCGTAGGCAGGTTGCAGTTGCGCTTCGGCGCGAATGTCCATGGGTTGCACGGTCATGGGATTGGCGGGGAGTTCGATGCCGGAGCCGGCTTTGAGATCGCTGCCCGGGATGGTCACGGGGACACGGCCGTGGATAGGGATTTGTCCGAAGAGGGCGCGGGCGATGGAGATTTGCGCGACGTCGCTGATACCAAATGCGGAGAGCCACGTTTGCGCTTGCGAAAAGCGCTCGATCAAATAGGGGCTGCCGAGGCCGACGGTAATTACCGGCTTGCCGGTTTTGTAGATTTGCTCGGCGACGGCTTGTTGCTCGGCGGGAACGTCGACGTTGCCCTTGCGGTCGCTGACGCGAACGAAGAGCGCGAGAATGGCCACGTCGTAGGAATCGGGAGCGGGGAGCTTTAACGTATCGGCTTTCACGAAGCGAGTGTCGGCGCGCAGGGTGGTCAGAGAATCGAAGCGACTACGCAGTTCATGTTCGAGATCCTCGCCGGGATAGACCTCGGGGTCGGCATAGAAGGCCAGCAGTAAGGCACGCGTCGGTTTTGTGCCGTCGAGTGGTAAGAGGTGATTGGTGTCGCGCAGGAGCGTCACGCCGCGATCGGAGATTTGTTGGGCTTCGTTTTGACGGGCGACGGTGCCGAAATGTTCGTTGATGGCGTCGAGATCGACGAGACGGTTCTTGTTCAGCCCGAGGCGGGCTTTGGCGAGCAAAATTCTGCGGACGGAGGCGTCCAGGCGTTCGCGTGGGACTCTGCCGGATTTTACAGCTTGCTGCAGAGCTTCGAAGGCGGCATCCGGCACTGGCGGCATGAGCAGGGCATCGGCGCCAGCTAACACGGCGCGAACCGCGGCTTCCCCCGGTGCGAAGCGCGTGGTGATGCCGCCCATGTCCATGGCGTCGGTGACCACCAGTCCTTCAAAGCGCAGTTCGTTGCGCAAGACGCCGGTCAGAATACTTTGCGAGAGCGTGGCGGGGGTGTCGGCGTCTGGTTCCAAGGCTGGAACGCTGAGGTGGCCGGTCATTACGCTGCCGGCCCCGGCGGCGATGGCCGCGCGGAAGGGAACGAGTTCCAATTTTTCCAGGCGGTCGCGGTCGGCGCGAATGACCGGCAGATCGATATGCGAATCCGCTGCAGTATCACCGTGGCCGGGGAAATGTTTCGCGGTGGCCAAGCCACCATTTTCTTCCACACCGCGGACAAAGGCGCTGACGAATTGCGCCACGCGATCGGGATCTTCGCCAAAGGAGCGCGTATTGATGATGGGATTTCCTGGATTGTTGTTCACGTCCGCGTCCGGCGCGTAAATCCACTGGATGCCGACGGCGCGGGCCTCCAGCGCGGTAATTTTGCCCATGGTGTAGGCATCCTGTGGATCGCCCGCAGCGGCCAGCGCCATCGCCGTGGGAAACG
>DATFYV010000297.1:0-4283 GCA_035314845.1 Candidatus Acidiferrum sp. | reverse complement strand
CCGATGCGCCGCTGGTGCACGGGAACGTTGATCTCCGCGGCGGAATCGAACAGTTTTTCTCCGCCCGCGCAGATTTCTCCGGAATCCGGGCGCACCAGCCCGGCGATGCAGTCCAGTAGTGTGGATTTGCCGGCGCCGGAAGGGCCAAACAGAATGGTGACGCCCGCGGGAATCTCCAGCGTTACATCCAGAGCGAATGGTTGGCGGTTCACGCCCCGGCGCGCTTTGCGCACGCGCACGGTGAGCGGAGCGGTTATCTTGCGGCCCATGGCGTCCACAAGCTTCGTCGCGCTTGGCGGTTCACCGCATAAACCAGCGACAATACGGCAAAGGAAATTAGCAACAGCAGCAGCGCCATACGATTGGCCGGGCCGTATTCGAGCGACTGCACCTGATCGTAAATGGCGATCGACGCGGTGCGCGTGACGCCGGGCAAATTACCACCGACCATCAACACCACCCCAAATTCGCCAAGGGTATGGGCAAAGCACAACACTACGGCAGTGACGATTCCGGGAATGGATAACGGGAGAATCACCGAGTGAAACGTGCGCCCGGGACTGCCGCCCAGAACTGCCGAGGCATTCAGAAGCCTGCGGTCAACGCCTTCGAAGGAGCTCATCAGCGGCTGCACGGCGAAAGGAAAGCTGTAAAGGACGGATGCGAGAACCAATCCGGCGAAGGTAAATGCCAGTCCATGGCCAAAGATGGCGCGCCACACTTTTCCCAGCGGGCCTTGCGGCCCCATGGCCACGAGCGCGTAAAATCCGAGCACCGTTGGCGGCAACACCAGCGGCAGGGCCACGACGGCTTCCAGCAAAAACTTAAATCGCCAGGTGGAAAAGGCCAGCCAGTAGGCGACGGGCAATCCAATCAGGAGCAATAGCGCGGCCGCGGTGAGGGCCAGTTCCATCGATAGCCACAATGGTTCCATTGAGAACTTCCCCTGAGTTTTGGTCGCACAGCGCGACTACACGGCGAACGCGCTCGTTACCTGGCGGGTGCAGCGAACGAAAATCCGTATTTTTTCAGCGTATCGCGACCCTCGGTGCTTTGTACAAATTCCAGAAACTGCTGCGCTGCGGACTTATTTTTCGCGTCGCGCAAAACTACCGCGCCCTGTTCAATTGGCGGATACGCATCCGCAGGCACATCCCATCGCCGGCCGTCTTTCATCGCCGGCGAGAGCGCCAGTGACATGGCCAACAATCCGATCTGAGCATTTCCGGACTGTACGAATTGCGCGGTCTGCGAAATATTTTCGCCGTATACCAGTTTGTTTTTCACTTGCTGGTAAATTCCCGCAGTGCGCATGGCCGCCACGGCGGCCTTCCCGTAAGGCGCGTGCTCCGGATTGGCGACGGCAATTTTCTCCACGCGGGCATCGAGCAGCGCTTTCCAACCGTCTTTGGCTACGTCGACGACCGCGTTCGCGCGGGTCCACAGCACCAGGCGGCCGACGGCGTATTCGCAAAGCGTGCCGGGCTCCACGAGACCCGCGGCATCGAGTTTCTTTGCGTAGTCCAGGTCCGCGGAAAAAAATAGATCGAATGGCGCGCCATTCTGAATTTGCGAAAAGAAATTGCCGCTGGAGCCGTAGGTTACTTCCAGCGTGGCTATACCCTTCTTCCCAAACTGTTCCGCAAGCTCCGGCATAGCGAATTGCAGGTCCGCGGCGGCGGCTACGCGCAGCACCGGCAACGGCGCCGCGGCCGCCTTCTGTCCGGCGAGCGCGCACGGTACAGCAACGCCGAGCGCCAACAGAAAGGCGGCGATCGTTCCCAGTACCTGAACGAACCGATTCCGGCGTCGCGTTGCGTTTATCGCTGAGAATCGCATGGCGCTATGTCCTGAAGGCTTGCTCACACGCGCAAAATCATCACTTCTGTCGACTTGACCAGTGCCGCTACGCGCTCGCCGGGCTTGAGCCGCAACTCTCGCGCTGCATCCGCGGTGATGATGGAGGTGATTTTCTGCTCGCCGATGGAGAGCGTGACTTGCGCGAGCAAGCCACTGAACTTAATCGCGCGCACTCGCCCAATTAACTGGTTCCTGCCGCTGATGCGGCGAAAATCGCCGCGGCGCTGGCGGGGTTCGCCGCGCTCCAGCTTTTGCGGGAACAAGCGGTCGATTTCGCTTTCCGGCACGCGGTGATGCCCGCCAGGGGTCTTGGCAGTCTTAATCTTGCCGGCGTAGATCCACTGCTTCAGCGTGGGATAGCTGATACCTAGAACTTGCGCGGCCTCGCGCGGCGCCAATAGCTTTTGCATGCGGCCCTCTTAAGAATCGTTAGAATACCCCAGGCTGAGTCGCTAGAACAATACGTTTCTATACGATTCTATCGAATAGGGGAACCGCCGCTCGCTTTTGAGGGGCGCGTGTCGGCGGAAAGCGAAGAAAGCGGGAGCCGGGCTGCGGCACTCTATGGCGTCGCAAAAGACTAAGTCCCGGAGGGGCCAGCGATGATATGCCAGGCGCGCAGCAGCTCCGCCACGCTCCAAGCCTGGGCGATGCAACCGCGGGGAACGCAAGGCTCGTCGCCATCAAAAATTTCGCCAACGGTGCCCAGCCCGTAGGTATAAATCTGCCGGCCGAGAGAATCGAGAATGCGCAGGGCCGCGGCGCGATCCGCATACACGCGCAAGTGCGCCAGGACAAAGGGCCCAAGCAGCCAGCCCCACACCGTGCCTTGGTGATAGGCGCCATCGCGCGAGCGCTGGTCTCCGCCGTAGTGGCCTTGATAGCCGGGCTCACCGCGCGCCAGGCTGCGTAAGCCGTGCGAGGTGAGCAGTTGCTGCGCGCAAACATCGACAACATTTTTTTGCTGCCCGGAAGAAAGCGGACTGACGGGCAAGGAGACGGCAAAAATTTGGTTCGGGCGCAGCGTCGAATCGTTGCCGATTCCTGGAGCGTCAATAACGTCGTAACAGCAAGCACGATCTGCGTTCCAGAATTTCGCGAAGCCTGCGGCGGCGCGGGCCGCGAGAGCTTCGTAAGCGTCGGATGGTTTGGCCAAGACAGCGCAGAACTCTTTCATTGTTGCGAGCGCATTGATCCACAGAGCGTTAATTTCCACGGGCTTACCCGTGCGGGGCGTCACCACCCAGTCGCCGACTTTGGCGTCCATCCAGGTGAGCTGCACTCCCGGTCCGCCTGCGTAGATCAACCCGTCCGCGGCATCGACGTGAATGTTGTAACGCGTTCCGGCCACATGGGCTTCGATAATGCTTGCGAGCACGGGGAAAAGCTTTTGCAGGGTGTCGACATCCTTGGTGGCCGCAAAATATTGCCGCACGGCCTCGAAATACCACATGGCGGCATCCACGGTGTTGTACTGCGGGGCTCCGGCGGCGTCCGGAAAATTATTGGGGAGCATGCCGTCGTCGACGTAGCGAGCGAAGGCCAACAAAATACGGCGCGCCACATCCGGACGACCCGTGGACAGCGTCAATCCCGGGAGCGCGATCATGGTGTCGCGGCCCCAGTCGGCGAACCAGTGATAGCCGGCGATAACCGTGCGGCCATCCGACGCGTCGCTACCGTCCGCATCGGCGGCGCCGGGAATCGCGCGCTGCACAATAAACTGGTCCGCCGCAAGAACCAGCTGCCATAGCCAGGCCGGCGCATCGTCGAGCGAAACGGCCGCGCCTGCTGCCGGCTCTGATCCTTCAGCAGAATTGGCTTGCTGCCAGGACTGAAAAAGTTTTACATCGTGGTTGGCTTGTTCAGCCCGAACGGTTTCCGCGTCTAGCAGGGCATTTTCTTGCGTGCTGCAGACCAGCAGGATGCTTTGGCCAGCGCGCAGCTCCGCGCGAAACAGGGCAGCGAACAAATTATCTTCATGGTCGTCGAGTCCGCGCTCTTGCTCCGCGGGGAGAAAATAGTCGCGGTACCACTCGCCGCGCGGCTCGCAAAGAGCTTCGGCGCTCTGCAGATAAAAAGTTTGCGCGCCGCCAAAGGCAGTAATCGCCACGCCGTTTTGTATCGGTGCGATTTCCATACGCCAATCGCCGGCATGAGTTAAGGAATGAAAATCGCGGTAATTCACCAGCGCCTTCAGTTCCAACGACAGCGCGCGACTAGCGTGCACCAGCGTGTATTGCACGTAGGTGGTGTTTTCTCCTTGCCGCATCCACACGCGTTTTTCGAGCAGCGCGTCGGCTAGGGCGTAACTCCACACCGGGTTCATGCCTTCGAGGTGGAGACTTTGCAGCCAGCGGAAACCCTGGGGATCGACGCAGCCGCTGTTCCAGCCATGGGTGCTCAAGGCAAAAGCTTCGCCG
>DATFYV010000296.1:0-5736 GCA_035314845.1 Candidatus Acidiferrum sp. | reverse complement strand
GCGGCGTAGATCAGGCCGCAGATAACGATCGCGAATCCACCCGCATATAGTCCGAAGGACATGGCAACTCCAGCGTCCAGATTAGTGCATTAGAAGGCGTACGGCTGTACAAAAGCGGACACGAGGCGAAACGTCGCGAAGTTCTCTAATCGTGGTCTGGGTGATGGTGGCGCCAGTTCCAATACGCGTGCTGGTCGTGGTGGTTCTGATGGTAATACTCGCGATATTCGCGGCGCTGCTCTTCGAGGTAACGACGATAGGCATGGTTTTCGTGTTCATCCCAGTTGTGGTAATCGTGATGCCAGCTATCGTAGACGCGTACGTTTACCTCTTGAGCGTTGGCTGTGCTAACCACCACGGCCGGTGCAGCGACAGCGGCGGCCAACACGAGTAAGCCGAGACAGCGTTTCAAATTGCGCATTGCAATCCTCCAGGCCGGAAATGCATGCCACCCCGGCTGTGACGACTATGCGCGGGAAGTCTGTCGCGGGATGTGCCAAACAGCACGTATTTTACGGTTTTAATACCTGTAGCTGGTTTCATATCGGCACACGATTCTTTCGAACGGCGTGTGCAAGGCTCCACTTGGGGGTGATTCGCCCCAAACCCACGGGATGGAGAAGAGTTGGCGTTTGCAGCTTTCGAGGTAGAATCAGCGCGTGAATATTATCGACGCTACAACCGAATTTGAAAAATGGCTGGAGCGCGAAGTTCCGCTGGTGCGCCAGGATCTAACTCTGAAGCACGCGGCCATGGCCGAGGCGGCGTTTCCTTTTTTTCGCGCGACATTTTATCGCTGGCTGCAGCTCTGGCCGGAGGTCTGCGGCGACATGGCTGCCGCGCCGAAAGTGCTGGGCGTGGGTGACTTGCACATTGAAAATTTCGGCACCTGGCGGGATGAAGAGGGCCGCCTGATCTGGGGTGTGAACGATTTGGACGAAGCATGGCCCGCGGCTTATACGCTCGACCTGGTGCGCGTGGCGGCCAGCGCCTATCTCGCCATTGGGGCAGAACACCTCGGTCTGACGCGCCGCCAGGCTTCCGAAGCTATCGAGGAAGGCTATCGCGACGGGCTGGCGAGCGGCGGAAAGGCCTTCGTGCTGGCGGAAGATCACCAATGGCTGCGCTTAATGGCGCAAAGCAAACTACGCGACCCAGTGAACTTTTGGAAGAAAATGAATGCCTGTGCGCCCTACACCGCGAAGGCGCCCGACGAAGTCCGCAAGCTGATTGAGACCGCGCTGCCCTCGCCAAAGAGCGCCTATGTTTTGAAGAAACGCATCGCCGGCTTGGGAAGCCTGGGCCATCCGCGAATCCTGGCGATTTCGTCGTGGCAGGGCGCGTACATCGCGCGGGAAGCCAAGGCCATCCGTCCGTCGGCGTGGGTATGGATCAAAAAGAACAAGTCCGCGGATATTTATGGACACAAGCTCGTGCAGCGCGCGGTTCGCGTGCGCGATCCCTTTGTCATTTTCCACGGCCGCTGGCTGGTGCGCCGCCTGGCGCCGGATTGCTCGCGCATCGAACTGGCTTCCCTGCCCGCGGAGCGCGACGAGGCGCGCCTGCTCTACGCCATGGGCTTGGAAACCGCCAATATGCATCTGGGCACGCCATCCGCAGTCAAGGATGTGAAGCGCGATTTGGCCAAGCGCAAAAATCGCTGGCTGCACAAAGCCGCCAAAGGCATGTGCAAGGCCACCTTGAAGGACTGGGAAGCCTGGCGGCGCGGCTGGAAAAAGTTGGCCTAGGGCTGAACACTCGCTCGTTCTCCGCCCCACAAAAATGGCGACAGCCGCAAACTCAAATACCGGCACGGGCAACGGTGCGCCAGTAGCGGCCCTGCGCGAGCTTGCCGCGTTCTTTCTGCGGCTGGGATTAACGGCGTTCGGAGGCCCAGCGGCGCACATCGCCATCATGGAAGATGAGCTGGTGCGCCGCCGGCAGTGGCTGACGCGCGAAAAATTTCTGGACCTGCTCGGCGCCAGCAATCTGATTCCCGGACCGAGTTCCAGCGAACTAGCCATCCACATCGGTTACTTGCGCGCCGGATGGCTGGGGCTGCTCGTCGCGGGAACTTGCTTCATCCTCCCCGCTGCTCTACTCGTGGGCGTGCTCGCGTGGTTCTACGTGCATTTTGGGAGTCTTCCGACGATCTCCGCCATTTTGTATGGCGTCAAACCCGTTGTGATTGCCGTGATTCTGCAGGCGCTCTGGGGACTTGGCCGCACCGCGATCAAAAGCGCTTTCCTCGCGGCAGTTGGAACGGCATCTGTAATCCTCGCGTTCCTCGGCCTCCATCCCTTGCTGCTGCTGGCGCTCGCGGGCGGAGCAGTTTGCATTAGCCAAGTAGCAAGATCGCGCACTCCGCTCCCGGCGTTTTCTCTTTCCCTCGCGCCAACGGCGGCTCTGGCAGCCACGGTCACCTCCGTCAGTTTGACGTCGCTCTTTTTTGTGTTTCTGAAACTCGGCGCGGTGGTATTTGGCAGCGGCTATGTCTTGCTGGCCTTCCTGCGCGCAGACTTAGTGGTGCATCACGGCTGGCTTACGGACACCCAACTACTCGACGCCGTATCCGTCGGCCAGGTCACGCCCGGCCCGGTGTTCACCACCGCGACCTTCATCGGCTACCTGCTCGGAGGCGTGCGCGGCGCAGCCGTAGCCACCCTCGGCATCTTCCTGCCCGCGTTCGTGCTGGTGGCTGCCAGCGGACCCTTGGTACCACGCATTCGTAAATCCAAATTAGCGGCTGCATTCCTGGACGGCGTTAACGTTGCCTCCCTGGCGCTAATGGCCGCCGTCAGCTGGCAACTCGGCCGTGCATCGCTGGTGGACATCGTGACCATTCTCCTGGCCGCCGTATCGCTTATCGCGCTGCTGCGGTGGCGCTGGAACTCCGCATGGCTGGTGCTTTTCGGAGCCGCGGCGGGCGTCCTGGTCCGCGCCGCCCAACACGCCTTCTAAGCTCCACCACGCCCAGCTGGCCGCCAGGGTCCTTACTACTTCGGTGCGGCTGTACCAAGACTGTACCGCCGTGCAGTAGATTTGCGCTTGCTGCGCGCGTAAGTTGAGGCAGGTCTGGAATGGATATACACCTCGCCAAACTGCTTCTCGCTCTACCGTGCCTGATAGGGATCAGCCGATCGCTTTCGCCGGCCGTCGCGGCCTTTGCGCAGGCGCACCCGCCGCGCAACTCCGCCGTGAACGCGCCGCTGATTCCGGATGGCGCTCCCGGCCGCGGTACCAGCAACTCGCGCAGTGTACTTAACCGCTCCAGCAATTCCTTTCTCGGTGTGAGGTGAAGCAATGATGGATACGGATGCTTTCCGCGAATTTAAAACTGGCTTGACGCTCTTGCGCGACAATTACGTGGACCGCGCTCTGCCGCACATGAAGCGCGCCGCGGAACTGGACCGCAACAATCCCTACTACATGTCCTATCTCGGCGTCGTGCTGGCCCGCTCGGAGAAGAAATGGGGCGAAGCGGAATCGCTCTGCGACTCGGCCGTGCGCATGAAGCGCAACCAGGCGCAACTCTATTTGAATTTGGCCGAGGTATACGCCACCGCGGGACGCAAGGAAGACGCCGTGGAAGCCATCCAAGCCGGCCTGAAATTCGCCCGCCGCGACGTGCGCCTGACCATCGCCATGAACAAGCTCACGGAACGCCGCCCCCCGGTGCTCACCTTCCTCAACCGCAAGCACCCGCTCAACCGGCAACTGGGCATCTTGCGGCATCGCGCCCTGGGAGCTTTCGGCCAGCGCTAAACGAGTTTTCACCCCCCCAAACGCAGGAAGGGCGAATGGCGCGAGCCATTCGCCCTTCCTGTTTCTGAAAGCGTTCCCTACGGCTGCTTACTTCTGCGCGTAATGTCCGAAGCTGTGCTGCATGCCCATCTCCAGGAGCATTTTAATGCCGACGCCGTTCAGCCCATTGGGCAGCGCATCTTTGCGCACCACTTCCGCCAGATATTCGCGGTTCATGGCCGTGGGATTATTCGAATACGGCATGGTCACAAACAAGCGCATGCCAATCTCGTAGCTCTTTTCGCTCGTATGAAAGTACACGCCGGAACGCGAAACGCTGAGCGAACCGCGCAGGTCTTCGAAGTGATCTTTCTCCGGGTCCGACGGACGTACGCGCATCAATTGCGTGATCTTGCAGCGCCGCGTGCCGCGGCGTTCCGGGCGCGAACTGGGGACGCTGGTGGGCGTGATTCTTGCGGTCATAAAATCCTGAGACGTGGCCATGAACTTGATTAACCCTCTCCCAAAAACGCTGCTTCTTATGTGCTAGCAGTGTACGGTGGAGGGCGGCCAAAAACCTATAGTGAAGTCGTACCCTAGCGAAAGTTGCGTGTCGCCGCCCAAGAATAGTACCAAAGTACCGCAGAGCAAGCTCACGGAAGCGTGCAAGGGCTGAGCGCCGGATTACGAAAAACGGCCGGGTATCAGTTCGAAATCGGAAACGCTGGATGGTGTGGTACCGAATCGGGACTGGCTCGGCTCCTTCTTCGCCCGCCCCTGCTGAACAACGCCAATCCTTTGTGCAAGATCGCAAATTTCCTGCCCGGCCCAAAACGCCTCTGCTGGCGGCGCGCGAAATGCAATGCATGCCCATGCGCCTGACGGCACGGCTGGCAGCGTCGTCGAGGATCAGCCCGCTCAAGCGCCCAGGAGGCAATGGACATGGCCACCGCCGCGCGGCAAAGGACTCTGGCTAGCCTGAAAGCGATGCAGTTCGGTGCGGCGGCAACGCTGGCGCCGCCCCCCGCGCTATCACCCGGCCCGAACACCGCGATCACCAAGGCCGGAGTGCTGGCCCGCGTATTTGTAGCCGCGGAGAATCAGCTGCTCGCGGATATGTATTCGCGCATGGTGAAGAAGAATTCTTCCATCGAAATCGTCGGCAGGGACTGCGCCACACCCTTCGACCCCCAAGCGCTTGCGGGCAGCAGCGCGAATATTTTATTGCTGACCTCGCGCGGCGGCTTTCTGGAAGATGTCGACGTGATTCGCAATGTGCGTTCCTCCGCTCCGGAAGTGGAGATCGTGATGCTCGGCGAAATCGGCGGAGAACAGGAGTTCCTGCAATGCGTGCGCGCCGGCGTGCGCGGATACCTGTCCCGCGGGGCGCGCTCCGAGGAGATCGTGCGCGCCATTCTGGAGGTGCGCGCCGGCGCGGCCGTCTGCCCGGGAAAGCTTTGCGCCCGCCTCTTCCGCTATTTTGAGAGCGAGGCCAAATCCCTGCCCTCCGCCAGCGTCCATCAGCGCCTGGGCCTTACGCGCCGCGAACAACAACTCATCCCCCTGCTGGCTCGCGGCCTCACCAACAAGGAAATCGCCAACCACTTCTCGCTCTCCGAACAAACCGTAAAGAATCACCTCTACCGCATGAAGCACAAAATCGGCGCCGAAGACCGCCTGAGCATCGTGCATGTCTGCCGCATGCAAGGCTTTATGGTTTGATCCAGGCCGCCTGCTCTTCAAAAAAAAGATCCTGGCGGTGTCCACAAGATGATTAACCGCTCCAAGTGTGCTGGTTCAGCCGGAAATGGAGAGAGGGCGCCTTCCGTTAGTGAGTAATTCGCCCTTTCGGGCAAGGTCATGGTAGCCCCACGTGTCTATTGGTCTCAACTCCCGGATTGCCCGCGATACGTCCGCAGTGGGCAACGGCAAACAGAGAAAGGCAAGGACCGCTGACAGAGAGCCGCACGACTATTGCGGGAGACCCGTTTT
>DATFYV010000295.1:0-4654 GCA_035314845.1 Candidatus Acidiferrum sp. | reverse complement strand
CTCCTGGAGCACACCCGCGAGATTTTCTTCCTGGTCGACGGAGACATCGCGGTGCTCACGCAAAGCGGCGTGCGCGTCATGGACCACGAGGGCCGCCCCGTCGCTCGCCCGACGCAACACGTCAACTGGGACCCGATCATGGCGGAAAAGGGCGGCTACAAGCATTTCATGCAGAAGGAAATTTTTGAGCAGCCCCGCGCCGTGCGCGACACGCTGCTGGGCCGCATCTCACAGGAAACCGGCAAAGTGTTCCTAAGTGAGATGCAGATTGCCGACGAACAGTTTCGCAGATTCGACCGCGTGCGCATCGTCGCCTGCGGCACCAGTTGGCATTCCGCGCTGGCAGGCAAATTCATGATCGAGCGTCTGGCGCGCCTTTCTGTGGAAGTCGATTACGGGAGCGAATTTCGCTATCGCGACCCCATTCTCGACGCCAACACCCTAACGGTGTGCATCAGCCAATCCGGCGAAACCGCCGACACCCTGGCTGCGCAACGCGAAGCCAAGAGCAAAGGTTCGCCCACGCTGGCTATCTGCAACGTCATGGGCTCGATGATCACCCGCGAGGCCGCCGGCACCATTCTGACGCACGCCGGTCCCGAAATCGGTGTCGCCTCCACAAAAGCCTTCACCGCACAATTGACGGCCTTGCTGCTGCTGGCCATTCACCTCGGTGAAGTGCGTGGCAAGCTTGCTCCCGAAGCGGCGAAGAACCTAATGCTCGAGTTCACTCGCATCCCGCACAAAATCGAACAAGTCCTGCAAACCGATGCCACCGGCTTCTACGAAACGCTAGCGCGGCAATTCTTCCGCCACACCGACTTTCTCTACCTCGGACGCGGTATCCATTACCCCATCGCGCTGGAGGGAGCGCTCAAGCTGAAGGAAATTTCCTACATCCACGCCGAGGGCTACCCCGCCGGAGAAATGAAGCACGGCCCCAACGCGTTGATTGACGAAAACCTTCCGGTGGTAGTGCTGGCCACGCGCGACGACGACGATCCCGCCTCGGTTACCCTGTACGAAAAAAGCGTGTCGAACATCCAGGAGGTGAAAGCCCGCGACGGCATCGTCATCGCTATCGTCACCGCCAACGACCAGCTTGCGCGCAAAGTCGCCGATCACGTCATCGAGCTGCCTCCCACGCTGGAGTTGCTCGTCCCCCTGCTGGAGATTATCCCCTTGCAGCTGTTGGCCTATCACATCGCCGTGCGCCGCGGGTGCGACGTGGACCAACCGCGCAACCTCGCCAAGTCGGTCACCGTCGAGTAGCTCGCATCATTTAGTGCCCTGCCCCGTCGCGCGCGTTTTCCGTTAGAATGAGGTCGTGCGGCTCCTTCGGTCCATCCTGCTCGTCGCAACGTTTGGCGTCGCGCTTTCGCCTCTTTTCTCCGGCCGCGCCGCGGCAATCGCACAAACTCCGCCTCCTGCCGAAACAGCGACGGCGGCCCTCCGCCAAATCTCGGCCACAGGCCTTAAGTTGGTCCCGGAATCCGCAGTGCTAACGCTCAGCGGCCTCACGGTGGGCGCGCAAGTCGGTCGCACGGACCTGCAAGCCGCCGCCGACCGCTTGTTGCAAACCGGCCTGTTTGCCGGCGTCAATTACAATTTCAAGACGCGCGACGGCGGCGTGAGCATCGAGTTCCAGTTGCAAGAAGCGCCGCGCCTGCCCGTCTATTTCGACAACCTGCCCTGGCTCGCTGATTCCGAGTTGACGGAAGCCATCACCAGAAAATTGCCCTTCTATGACGGCCTGCTTCCCACCGCCGGAACCATTCTCGATCAGGCCACCGATGCAGTTTCGGCACTGCTCGTAGCTCGCGGACTAAATTTGGTGATCGAACACCAACTCGTCCCCAATCCGCTGGGGGAAGGCGACGTCTTGCAATTCCATGCGCAGGGCGCATCCATGCAAATCGCCAGCCTGACCTTTAGCGATCCCACGTTGACGCTTTCCAATGCCATACAGCAGCATCTCGCTGAAATCGAGGGTCACGAATATTCCCGCGCCGCCATCGAACTCTTTCTCGCCGAACAGATCCGTCCCTTCTATCTGCAGCAAGGCAAGCTGCGCGTGAAGCTGGGCCCGCCAGAAGTGCGCCTCACCGGCAATCCCAATCAAAAACTTCCGGAGCGCATCCCGGTCTTTATTCCCGTGAATCCCGGGCCGATTTTTCAATGGAAAGGCGCGCAGTGGCACGGCAACAGCGCACTCTCCGAAGCCGCGCTGAACGGTTTGCTCGGCGCGAAAATCGGCGCCACCGCCAACGGCATGGACCTCGAGGCTGGATGGGAGCGCATTCGCGAACAATACGGGCAGAAGGGCTTTCTCGAGGTAAAAATCGACGCTACGCCCTCCTATGACGATGCCGCGCGAACCATCTCTTACGCCGTCAGCATCGAAGAAGGACCAGTCTATAAGTTTGGCAAGCTGGTGCTCTCCGGAGTGTCGCTGGAAGCAGAGAAGCGCTTGAAGCAATCCTGGCCCATGGCCCCGGACGCCGTCTTCGACAAAGCCGTGTTCGAGGAATTTCTGACCAAACTCGAAGTTCACCATGAAAGAATTTTCGGCGATCTTCCCTTGCACTACGATAGCGTGGGACACTGGTTGCAGACCGATCCGAAACAGGGCACGGTCGACGTGCTGCTCGATTTCAAGCATTAGCGAAGACGAATTTCTGGCAAACATGAGCACCTTGATTCACATTCAGCGGCAAACGGACGACGCACAAGCGATTCGCAGCACTGCAGAAAAAGAACAAGCGCTGCTTGCCCGGCTTGCAGAATTGCCCTCGCTAATCGTGGCCCTCTCTGGCGGCGCGGATTCCGCGTATCTCGCTTGGGCCGCGCACCAAGCCCTCGGCCAACGGGCCCTTTCCGTTACTGCGGTCTCGCCGAGTTTCGCGGCGCACGACCGCACCATCGTCGATCAATTCGTGGCCACCTGCAATCTGCAGCATGAATATGTCGACACCCACGAAATGGAGAATCCCGCCTATCGCGCCAACGCCGCCGACCGCTGCTACTTCTGCAAAGACGAACTGTTCAACGTCCTGGACGGGCTCGCGCAAGTAAGACAGTTCGCCGCCGTCGCCTACGGCGTGAACGCCGACGACACACTGGACTTCCGCCCCGGCCATCGCGCCGCCACAGAGCATAACGTTATCGCCCCGCTTCTGGACGCAGCGATGCACAAATCCGAAATCCGCGAGCTCTCGCAGCGCGCAGGACTGCCCACCTGGAATCGCCCCGCCTCCGCATGCCTGGCCTCGCGGCTGCCGTACGGCACGGAAGTAACTGCGGAACGCCTCGCGCTCGTGGCCCGCGGCGAGGAGGCCCTTCGCCAACTCGGCTTCCAACAGTTCCGCGTCCGCCTGCACGACAAACTCGCCCGCGTGGAAATCGCGCCAGCCGAAATGCCTCGTGCCCTCGCCGCCGAAATGGCCGCCAGCATCGCGAAGGAACTGAAGCGTGCAGGTTTTACCTATGTCTCCCTAGACCTCGAAGGCTACCGCCAAGGCTCGCTGAACGAACCACTCGGTGCAGCGCGCACGGTAAGAGTTGCATCCGGAACATAATTCCTATATTTCTCGTAACTATAAATGCAGCTTCCGCCGGGATTTTGCCGCGCTTTGTAGGTGCCGGGCTTTAGCCCTGCTGCCGCAAAATGTCGCCGCGGCGTAACGATGGAAAGCAGACCGCAGACGTTGGACGGAGGATGGATGAATCGTCATCGCAAACTAACTGCCGCGCTGGCTGCCGGAATAATCCTCGCGCTGGCCAGCGCCTGCAGCAGCGGACCGGGCGTCAATGGCGACTTCGAGCGCGACTTCACGGTCACCGGCCACATCCGCCTGGACATCACGACCGCCTCCGGAGACGTAAACATCACCGGCAGCGGCGACGGCAGAGTCCACGTACGCGGTGCAGTGCACGTCTCCGGCATGTCCCTCGCCGATGCCAACAAACAAATGGCCAGCATTATTTCCAATCCCCCGGTCGAACAAACTTCTGACGGCGTGCGCGTCGGTAAAGACGTTGCCAGGTTTCACGACGCCAGCATCAGTTACACCATCGAGGTCCCGCAGGATACGGAAGTCAACAGCAGCACGGCCTCCGGCGCCCAACAGGTTCGCGGCGTGAAAGGTCCGATTAAGGTGCAATCGGCGTCCGGCGCGGTGCGCGCGGAAGATATTCGGGGCGAAGCGCAGCTGGCGAGCATGAGCGGCGCTGTGACCGCTGCGAGTATGGGCGACATCGTGCGCGCGTCCAGTTCCTCGGGAGACATCACCATCAGCAATGCCAAGGGTGACGTGCGCGCAAAAGGGGAGTCTGGCAACATTCAGATCAACAAACCCGGCGCGCGCGTCGAAGCCCAGGAAAGTAGCGGCAATATCGACGTGCAAGGCGCCACCTCGGACGCCAAAGCGCACAGCATCTCGGGAAACGTGACGGTGCGCGGCAATCCCACGGCCAGCAGTTACTGGGACCTCAAAACAATCTCCGGCAGCGCGGACATCGGCGTTGCCAACGGTTCCAATTTTCATTTGCTGGCGGAATCCACCAGTGGGGAAATTCGCGCCGATTTGCCCATCATCATTGAAGAGCAGGGAAAACATTCCCTGCGCGCGCAGATTGGCGCCGGAGGCGGGCG
>DATFYV010000294.1:0-4553 GCA_035314845.1 Candidatus Acidiferrum sp. | reverse complement strand
CCAGCAGAAGGCGGCGAGCTGGCGGTCAGGCTTTGCCGTGACCGTTAGCAGCGTGGCCATTGCGGGCCTTGCCGCGCGCGGTCTTCCATTTATGCAGCGCGCGATGCACTACCGGCGGGGTCACCTCCTTGGCCAAGCGCTTGAACAGCGACTTCTTCGGCTGATAAATATCCGGCGCGTAGATGGAAGTGTGAGCCGTCGTCCGGCCATCATTCACCGCTGCGGTATGGTAGTACACCACAAACGAACAGCGCGCGCGGCCCTCCGGACAGTTCACCACAGCCGGCACACCATGAAAATTCTGGTCGGTAATCTCAAACAGAATGGTGCTATTAAACTTCGGCTCAATGACCACCTCGCAGCGGCTGGCGTCGGTGCTCCACAGCTCGAGCTGGCCGCCGTATTCGTGCTTCCAGTCCTTATTCAAGTACACCAGCATGGCCAAGCGGCGCGTCAAACCCGTTTCGTAGGCGGTATTGCGGTCGGCGTGAATATCGAAGTGCCCGCCCCTGGGGATCAAGTGGTATCCGGCGCCCTGCAGATAGGGATCGGGCAACAGGTTCCAGATGCCGGTGACTTCCGAGAGCAAGTACAAGAAGCCAGCGGAGTTCAAGAAGGCCGCCATCTGGTACCCCGTTTCGCCGAGGTCCACGGCGGAGCGCAGATTATATTTTACAAGACGGGCATCGTTCTCCTCCACCCACTTGGAGCCGTTCAACGAGGGTATTTCCGCGAGCAGCGCGTCCAGCATGGCTTCCGGAAACAGGTTGTCCATCAAGACGTGCGGGTAGGGTTTGGCGTTTTTGTACGCTTCGCTGAGTGCTTCCACGCTCGCCGGCAGGGTGATCTTGTCTTTGAGCAGCGCGGCGATGCCGCGCGTTTCAGTTTGTTGCACTCTCAACCTCTTTTCTCTCTCTCCAAAAATCAAAAAATCAGGCCGCACGGCGGTAAGCCGAGCCGCCTCGCCGCCATCTCCACTTCGCCGAATGACCGTTCAGCGCGCGGGCGCCTTCTCCAAGGCGCGCGCGATGGCATACCACTGTGGTTTGGCGCTATATCCGGCGTCAAACGGCAGTGGCAGGAATGGTTGACCATCCTTGCGTGCGCCCTTGAACCCGCTGTTCAGCCAGGTGTGTTTGTCCGAGATGCCCCAAGTCAGAACGGCGATCACGGAGTGATGTTTCAACACCATGTCCAGATATTGTTCGTACTTCGAGGCCACCAGCTGGTTGCGCTGGCCAATGTCGGCCGAGGGCAGCGCGTCGGTCATGTCCAGTTCGGAGATAATGATCTTCAGGCCCATATCGCTGATTTGATGCAGGAAGCTGTCGAATTGCGGGCCGGAGAAATGCGGGCTGGTGGCGTCCAGATGTGACTGGATGCCGATGGCGTGGATGGGCACGCGCCGCGCGCGAAGATCCTTCAAATGACGCAACCAGAGCTGCCGTTTGGCCTCGTCCTCCGGCGCCTCCTTCTCGACACCGTATTCGTTCCAACACAGCATGGCGTTGGGATCCGCGTCCTTGGCCGCGCCAAAGGCCGTTTCAATGAACTCCGGGCCGATCATTTCCAGCCACGCCGACTTGCGCAAACCATCTTCGCGGCCATCGGACGCCAGCAACGCCTCGTTGATGACGTCCCACGATTGCATGTTGCCGGCGTAGTGTTTGACCACCGTGTTGATGTGGCCGAGCATCACTTGCTTGGCGTTTTGTGGCGTCACGTAGCTGCTGAACCAACTGGGCAAAGCGTTGAACCACACCAGAGTGTGCCCGCGATACTTCATGTTGCGCTTCTGTGCGAAGGCCAGCAATTGGTCCCCCGGAACAAAGTTGAAGGTGTCCGGCGTGGGCCTAAGCGCATCCATCTTCAAGGCCCCGATGGGCACGACCAGATCAAATTGCTGCCCCGCTGTGTCCGTAAACTGACGGTCGCCCAGATCGCTGCCGATGACCGCGCAACCAAACAGCAGTCCTTTGCCTTCGGCCAGCGTCCGTAGCGGAGTGCCCGTGGGGTCCAGCGCCGCGGCGCTCGTGGCCATGCTTCCGGCATGCAGTGCCGCAGGCCCGAGGATTAGGCCGGCGCCTGTCGCGGTGCCCGCGGTTTGCAGAAACTTTCTTCTCGAATAGCCCTCAGACATCCATCCTCCTTTGGAATCGATGGCGCCGTGTTGCAGGGAACGCCGGTAGTCTCCCTGGAAAACTTGCTCTCAAGCTGCGGTCTTGAGTTGGCCCGAACTGACAGGGTTTACAGCGACGAATTTCCAGAAACCAGCGCCTCCACCGCGGACGCCGCCGGGCGGTGCAAGGCTAGAATTTCGGTGTACGCCTGCAAGGTTTGTTCCGCGATTTTTGGCCACTCCAGCGAACTGAGCGGCGCTTCCGGCGGCCTGGGCGTTTCCACACTCCATTGCAGCGCGCGCTGCAACTCTTCCGCGTCGAGTTCGCCGGGATAGGTGCGCACCCAATCGGCCCCGATACCAGCTCGCAATTCGCTCATGGCCCCGCGTCCCGGAACCAATACCGGACGATTGAAAGAGAGCGCCAACAGCGCGGTGCCGGAATTCAGAATGTCGCGATACGGCAGCGTCACCAGGTCCGCGCAGCGAAAGAAATACTGCACCCGCTCGTTGGGAATACTCTGCAAGTGCAAACGGATCCGCACATCCCCTGCCGATTGCTTGCGCAACTCCACAGCAAGAGACTCGGAAACGGGCCGGCCGGCGACCAGCAGCACCAGTTTTTCGTCCGCCAGGTCGCGGAAAACGCGGATCAGCGAAGGGACATTTTTGTATTCGCGGATCAGCCCGAAAAACAATACGACCTTGGCGTCCGGCGCTATGTCCAGCTCTTTGCGCGCATCCACGTTGGCATCCACGGGATACTCGCCGCGATAGTGTCCGTGGGGAATCACATAGCCCGGGACGTTTGCCAGGTTGGGAAACCGCTCGTGGGCCGCCATGCGCCCGGCTTCGCTTAAAGCGATGTAGCCATCGACCCGCTTGGTAAATTCCGGCCAGAACCAGCGCTCCATGCGCGGATGCAATCCCTCGTGGGAATTTAGGTTGTGAACGGTCCAAACCACTTTGGTGCCTCGCGCGCGCAACAAGTCGAGCAGCGCCAGACGTAAGCGCAGCCGTGCGCCCGCTTTGAGGCTTCCGCGGTAAGCGTTCAATTCCCGCTCCGGCCAGTGCAAATGCAGAATGTCGTAGTGGCTAGCCAGCGCGCGGCGATAGGAAAAATCCGTTACCTGCGCGTGCATCGCCTGATAAAGCAGCCAGGTATAGGGATTGTCGTTGCGCCCGTTAAACGCCGGTTGCGCGATTACTTTCATACGTGTGCGCCTACCCCTTTATGCTTCCGTAGGCAAGGCTACTTCCCGGGAATCTCGTCTGGCGTTAAACCAGTTGGCCAGCTTCCGGGGCCAATTCTTGTCCATGCACGGGCGCTCGACCAATACAAAAAACAGCGCGCCAAAGGCAATCAGGACAGGGGTAATCAGCGCCATCCCGACCAGCAAATGTTCGTAAAAGCCCTGGAGCAATGGCGCCTTCCTGAAAACGACGTAGACCCCTTGTAACACCAGGGAATGGGTTAGATAAATGCTGTAGCACATTCCCCCGATCGTGGATACCAGAGGCGTGCGCAGAATAAAATTGATGAGCTTGCCTTTGAAGGCTCCCACATAAACGACAAAGGTTAAAACCGGCAGAACAAAATGCGCGGTGTTGTCCGCCAGATGAAAAATTGCAAGCCACATCGGAACGCTGGCCACGTCCCAGATCCACGAAGCTTTCCATTTGGAGAACGAGGTGACGTACAGATCCGCGAGCAGAAAGCCCACCAGGAAGTATTGCACGAACTCCAAAATAGAAAGATGAAACCGGGCGTCCTGCGGGCTGACCCGCGCTTGCAAGATGCTGGCACCCACGATGATGCACGCGAAAATGGTTCTGCGCACAACTGCCCCGTGCCGGAATGCCAGCAGCGCGAAGAGCGGCGCCAGGATATAAAACTGCACTTCGATCTCCAGCGACCAGGACGGCGGATGCACTACCGGCCAAGTTGCGTAAATCATGCCGTGAAGATAGAAGAGGCTGGCAAAAAAATGCGGCAGCACCTCGCGAAAAGTCATATGCTTCGCGCCGGCGATCAACGGAAGGCGCATCAGCAAATTCACGATGTACGGCGGCTCCAGGCGGGTCAGACGGCGGATGAAATACTTTTTGAGGTCGACCGCGCGCTCGCCCAACAAATAGTGTTTCGCGAACGGCATCCCCAGGATCATGCCGCTAATGGCAAAAAAAAGTTCCACGCCGCGCCCGCCATGAAACAGCATGGTCGGGAGGAAGTCGGCTAACGCATTGCCCGACGGCACATAGTTCCCGAAATTTATTTCGGTCATCCGCCCGATGTGGAATAGCAACACGGACAGGATGGCGATAAACCGCAGCCCGTCAATTTCCGCGATGTAGCTGCCGTCGCTGGTCACCCTGCGGAGGGAAGACCATTTGAAAGTCCACGTTGCCATAGGCTCCTGCGTGCCAGCCGAGA
>DATFYV010000293.1:0-3349 GCA_035314845.1 Candidatus Acidiferrum sp. | reverse complement strand
TGCCTGTGCCCGGTGGTTGCCGCGACCGCCAGCCGGCTAATCCGCGGCGGCGCTGGGTTCCAGCGCCTTCATCAGATCCGCGTGTAGCAGGCGGTGGAACAGATGTTCGCCGGCTTCGCGGCGGACGGAGAGGCGTCCGGCGACGTACGCGCGCGAGCCCAGCCCGCGTTGCACGGAATCGCAAATGGCTTCGTCCTCGTCCTGCACTTTTTCGCTGACGGCGATGCTTTCGCGATTGCGCGTTGCGGCTGCCTCGCTTACGTCGGCAAAATAATAATCGAAGATCACGGCGCACTTATCCACGCCGAGCGGCAATACCAGATTTGTGTCCATCACGCCTTCATAGGCGTTGATCATGAAATTTGGATAGACCCACAAGTAGAACGCCCGCCCCTGGCGCGTGGCGGCCACGCCCACCTCCGAATCGGCATCGGCAGAGAGCGGACTCGATTGCAAACACGCCGTGGGAAAATTCTCAATCGTATATTTGGTGTATTCGATGACGCTGCTCAAGCCTTTGTGGGCATGCGGCACGTGATAGCCGCCATCCAGATAATTGTCTACATAAACTTTCCAGTTGCAGTTCAGGGTGTACATGCGACGGTCAAAATAGTGCAGCTTCTGCGTGATCCGCAGCGGTGCAACAATTTCCGACACTACGCCCAAGAAGTCCGTCAACGTCCCCGCCTGCCCATCCAAATTTATGAAGACAAAATTCTCCCAGGTCTCCACGCGCACCGGAACCAGGCCATTTTTTGTGCGATCAAAATCGCAGACGCCTTCAAACTCCACCATGCCCTTGAGCGCGCCATCGTTGCCATACGTCCAGCCGTGATAAGGGCAGCGAAACTGTTTCGAGCAACCCTGCGTTTCTGTAACCACCGCCGCGGCGTGGTGGCGGCACACGTTATAGAAGGCGCGCAACACGCCATCTTCTCCGCGCGCCACTACCATTGGCTCTCCGGCGACGTCCGCGGTAAAAAAGTGCCCGCGTTCGGGTACCTGATCGACGCGCCCCACCATCTGCCAGGAAGCTGCAAACACACTCGAACGTTCCAACTCAAAAAAATCCCGGTCAAAGTACCATGGAGAAGGAATCGTCCAAGCCTTTTCCAAAGGATCACCAGGGTTATAGAGATTCACCAGAGAACGCAAACTTCGTGACATCGCCATCCCTCAAGAACGATATTTGTGATGCAGATACACGAAAGCAGCCAGGAAAGCTAAGCCGCAAAGGAACATGAAAGCGCCGCAGCAACGAAAAAAAATATAAGTTGTTTTGTAATTCAATTCGGTTCCAGCGTATTTGGAGCCGGGTAGAATTTTGAAGGATGGAAAGCGTTCATAGAGTCGAAAAACCTGATTGTTCATGCCCTTCGCCAGCGGTTTCGACCAATAGTATAGTGCGGCGCCCACTGTGGTGTAGTTCGCACCGTACAGCCAACCGGATAGACTATCCCAGGCACTAATAGCAGTTCCCTCTACTTTTGCGGGGATTCTACCACGGCTGAAATTTGAGCTTTATAACTATGTCGCGCGCAGATTCCAGTGAAGGGCTCTTGGAAATAATGAATCTGGTGCGGGAGAAGGGATTTGAACCCCTATGGCCTTGCGGCCGCCAGCTCCTAAGGCTGGTGCGTCTGCCAGTTCCGCCACTCCCGCGATGTACCCAGCAATGTGCCGTTTCGGCGCACTTTAGACTATACCGAAAATTCCGACCCTCGCGCTACGCCCTCTAACACCGCTGGATTAACACGCCAGTGCAGCGCATAATAGCCGCTCCCGCGGAGCATCCTCGACTACCCTGCAAGTCGAAAGCCCAGCGGGGTCAGCCATCGCAGTCGGCATCGCCGAATCGCGGCTTCACAACTTCGCATCACCGCTGCTTCTCGAGGGCAGCCGCATGATCCTTCAAGACCACGGCGATCAACTGGTGGTAATTCGCCAGACCGACCACGCCCTGCTCGCCGGTTTCTTCGCCCGGGAATGGGGCAACGACCTCTTCCCCCGGCCGGAGCCGAACGATTCCTTTCGCCTGGCCGCCGCCGAGCACGACAATGGCTGGACGGAGTGGGAGCGCCGCCCGCTAGTCGATCCCACCACCTTCTCGCCGTACACCTTCATGTCCATCCCCACCGAAGAGCACATCGAAATCTACAAGCGCGGCATCGACCGCATCGTGCAGGAAGACCGCTACGCCGGACTGCTCGCCGCCATGCACGCCGCCGGCCTGTATGATCGCGCCCGCGCCACCATCCCCGGTTTCTCCGCCAAATACGTAAAATCCCATGAAACCCAGCTGGTGGCCGATTTCGTGCAGCGCCTGCGGCTGCAGCAACTGCGCCTAAAGGTTGATCTGCGCGCGGACCCCGCCATGAAAAATTTCGCCGAAGAAAAATCCCTGCAGTACAACGCGCTGCGCCTCGAGGCTCTGGATCGCCTGTCGCTCTATTTCTGCCTGACTCCGCTCGCGGAATCCACCATCGACGCCGTCCCCGTCGACGAACAGGGCGGCGAAGCCGATTGGGAACTTCGCCCGCAGGCCAACAACTCTGTAATCCTCACTCCCTATCCCTTTCGCCGCGACCCCTTGGACATCAGCATCCTCGCGCGCCGCATCCCCAAGCAGCGCTACGCCAACGATTTCGATTTACAAAAAGAACTTGCTCGTGCCCCGTACATCGCGTTGCAGTTCACCGTAAGCGCGGGCACCACCGACGCGCTCTCCCGCGCTGCCACAGGGTAACAACCGCGCTCTCTCCGCGAGCCGCACCCAGGACTTTCCATAACGCCCCTCACGCGGTCCTTTTCGACTTGACTTTCCTGCAGCCTGCCCGCATCTTAAAAAGCTTCGTCAGCCCGGTTCTTGCTGACGTACTTCCGAGGAAAGGGCTCCCGGCAACAGATGACCCGTGTCCGCCTGTGCTTTCATGATCGTTGCTTTGACGGCACCGCTTCGGCCGCGCTCTTCTATCGCTTCTATCGCGAGCGTTTCGATCCCGCCGCGGAATTCGGCTTCACCGGCATGACTCACAAAGCCGCGCAACCTTGGGAACCTGGCCTCTTCGACGGCGACGAAAACGCCATCGTCGATTTCAAATTTTCCAATTCCCCAAGAGTTACCTGGTGGTTCGACCATCACCAGAGCGCCTTCCTCACCGCCGCTGACGCCGAACAGTTCCGCAAGCATCCCGGCCCACATATGTTCTACGACCCCACCTACAAATCCTGCACCAAGTTTATCGCCACGGTAGCCAACGAAAAATTCGGCTTCGACATCTCGCCGCTCGCTGAGCTGATCCACTGGGGCGACATCATCGACGGCGCGCAATACGCCAGCCCGGAAGCT
>DATFYV010000292.1:0-3874 GCA_035314845.1 Candidatus Acidiferrum sp. | reverse complement strand
AGAGAAGAAACTGCGTGCGGGGAATTAATTGGACGCAGTTCTTGGCGACCTAGCGGGCCAGAGTATCCAGGACTTTGCGGGCGCGGACGAAATCGCTAAAGCGTTTTTCTTCGGCGCGAAATTCCGGGGAGTGCGAGAGTAGGGTGCAGCCGGAGCGGCGCGTGGGATGTTTGACGTGCAGCATCTCGTGGTACAGGACGTACTCGACGGCGAATTGCGGGACGTTGGGGCGGTCCATGCGGCGATTGAGCAGGATTTGGTTGGGGCCGGGGTCGAAGCAGCCGAATTGGCGGCGCCAGCTTCGCGTGCTCCATCCAATGTTGGGGCGCTGCAGTTCGTTCGCGAAATATTTGGCGTTTAAATCGTCGAACAGTTGGTGAAGATCGAAGTGTTTGCCTTGAGGGCTCGCGGCGCTGTGGCGGACGCGTCCGCGGCGCATGCGGGTAATGCGATTGCGGGTGCGGTCAGAGCGCGCGTATTCGAGGTAGGCGGCGAAGAGTTCCTTGCGTCCGCGGCGGCGGTAGAGGCGCGAGAGAATCAGTGCGGCTCCCGATTCGAGAACGGACAACGGGGCGCGCTGCAGCAAGTCGGACAAGCGGACGATGACCAGGTCTTCGCGGCGGCGGATGGTCATGCACAGGGAAGTGTAGGGATAGAACTCCACGCGGAATCGGGGCGGGCGGCCTTCGCAGCCGATGCGCGTGAAGGCGCGCTGGAAGAGGGCGCTGCCACCTGGAACCATTGAGCTGAAGCGTCCTGTTACCATTACCATCGATCCTACCTGCTCCTTGGTTTCAGACATCTCAGCGGAACGGCGCCCGCCTCTGCGAGCGGGTCGGAGAAACCGCCAGGCGGCCAGTAGAAAGTTCAATTGCGACGGCGCACCGGGGGCGGAGCTACCTTTTTCTTGGCACGCTCAGCTTCGTTCATGGCGTCAGTGGTGCCCTCGATGGCGTCGTCCAAATTGTCCTTGTAAATAGCGACTTCCTTTCCGTCGGTCTGAATCTTGTTTAGCAGCGTCAGAAAGTCCTTGGATTTTGCGGCCATCAAGTCCACGGCGGCGCGGATATTTTCCTGTTTTTGTATGCCCAGCTGGATTAAATCGGCGGCATCGTCCACGCAACTCTGGTAACCGTTCATCAGGCCGTTGAGCATCACGTCATGCTGGGCGAGCGCGGGATGCTCCAGCTCATACTGGAATTTTTTTAGGCGGTCTTCGGCGAAGGACAGAAATAATTTCACTTTTTCGTTGGTGGTTTCCGCGTCGCGGATTTTGTCGGCCTCCAGAGCGGAGAGATAGTCCTTCTGGGGCAAAGCTCTCGCGGGAATGGCGCGTGCGAGCAAGAGGACCAGAACAGCGGCGCTTACGTAGCGCGTGGCGAGCCGAAAAAGTGAATTGCTCATGTGCGTAGATCCTTAAAATCTCGCCATGGCTTTGGAGCCCATTGGGGCTGCGAGCGAGACTGTAAATTGGGCTTGCTTCCCGCTTTCGGTGCAGGTTTCGTATCAGGACGCGCGGGAAACAGCAGGCGCAGCATTTCGTCGTCCATGGCGGTCAAGTCGTGGCGCACTAGCTCAAGCGGGGGTCTGAATTCGTCGGGGGAGGAACGCAGGGCGTCCTCGACTTCGCGAACGCCGCGGTGCAGATGTATTTGCAGTTGGCGGTAGCCATTGGATTTGCGCTCCGCGTCGGGGTGCTCTTTTTTTAGTGCACTCAGGGCTGCGCGCACGTTGTCACGATATTTTTCCAAAATGACACCAACACTATTATAGTCCTCTGCTTTTTCCGCGGCATGCAGGGCGTCGAATTGGGCATCGCCTAGCTTCTGCATCATTTTGGCTTTGTGCACCGCGCTCTCTTCGCGGTCAAAGCGCTCCTGCAACTCGGCGAGGGATTCCGGGGCCGCGCGTAGAGCGATAATGAAGCTGGGGGCGAACGCCAGCAATGCCAGTATCATCAGCGGCGTGCGACGCGAGCGCATAAGTCAGTTATGGCCCTCAAGCATGCGGCGCAACACTTTGCTGCGCTCGGTGGCCTGCCATACTTGATCGGTATTCTTGTCAGTGGTCATCGCCAAGAAAGTCTGGTACGCCGCTAGTGCCGGCTTGGGCTGGTTCAGCTTATCGTAGCAAAGTGCGCGAACGAACCAGGTGAAGGCTATGGGTTTTTCTTTCTTGGCGATTTCATCCATGGTGGCCAGAGCGGCGGCATAGTTTCCACCCAAATAATAGGTGGAGCTTAGATCCTTGAGGTAAGTTAGATTGGTGCTGTCGAGCGTTAATGCAGTTTTCAGTTCTTTTTCGGCTGCGGGGAAATCTCGGCGCTGCATCAGCAAGCGCCCCAGGCCGCCGTGCAGTTCGGGGTCGCGCGGGGCCAGGGCCACGGCCTTGCGGACGGTCGCGATAGCGTCATCCCATTTTTTCTGAGCTACCAATATATCGGCGCGTTCGCGGAGGGATTCGCTTGTGGCGCCTTGCAGTGCGTCGGCGCGGTCGATTTCCGCGAGCGCGAGATCGTATTTCTGTTCGCTAATCAACAACGACAACAGCCGTTCACGCGCGGCCTTATCCGCGGGCTGTACCTGCAAGTAATTCTGGAAGGCCTCGATGACGCCCGGCTTGTTTTGGGCGTCGAGGCTCTTGGCCAAGCCGAGCAGCGCGGTTGCGTCCTTGGGGTTGCTCTCCAGCATCGCGCGGAATTTGGTTTCGGCATCGCCTGGGCGTTTCAATCCGAGGTACAGCGTCCCGAGATGATTCAGAATCTCCGCGTCGTGCGGATCGAGCCTGCTGGCGCCCTCGAAGGTCTCCGCGGCACCGGCAAAATCGCCACTGCGCTCTTGCGCGACGCCCAGCAAGTAACGAGGCCGGCTCTCCGCGGGCGTCAACTCCACGGCTTTTTTGAGCGGGGCTACGGCCGCGGCCGGTTCTTTGTCCAACTGCAGAAGGCCTAGATTCAAGTAAGCAGCGGTCATTTTCGGATCGATGGCAATCACGCGCTCGTACTCGCCACGCGCGTCTGCAGTGCGCTGCAGGGCGGTGAAAACGTAAGCTAGCAGAAAATGTGGGTAGGCGACATGCGGGTCAGCGGCAATCACTTTTTGTAACGGATCGATGGCCGCGGCAAAGTCCTTCTGATCGATGTCATGTTGCGCTTCGTCGAGCAAATCGTTCAGCGGATTGGCGACTTTCTGCGTTCGGGTGGAGCTCTGCGAAGCGCGCGAGGGCGGGTTCTGTGCCAGGGGAGCCGCGCGAACAGGGAGTTGCTGCGATACGACAGCGAAACCTAGCAACGAAGCCAGCAAACTCCAGCGGCGGACACTTAACACCCAACCTTTCTCTTCGTTTCGCGATAACTGGCAACGGCGGCTGGTCACGACGCGACCCTCAACGCTCACTCGGGAAGGGAACCGGGCCTTTTGCGGCGGGCAGGGCGTCAGACTTGGATGCTCCGTTGTTGCCGCGCTTTGCCGATCCATTCCCATTCAAAACCCGCGCCAAAAATCTGCCCGTATGCGATTGCGTGTTGCGCGCTACTTGCTCCGGCGTTCCTGTAGCGATGATTTTACCGCCGAGCGCGCCGCCCTCCGGACCCAAATCGATTACCCAGTCCGCGGACTTGACCACGTCGAGGTTATGCTCGATCACCAGCAAGGAAGCTCCGCTTTCCAGTAATTTTCGGAACGCCGCCAACAGCTTGGAAATATCGTCAAAGTGCAGGCCAGTTGTCGGCTCGTCCAGAATATACAGCACCCCGGAATTATTGGTCTGCGTCAGGTGCGATGCCAGTTTCAGGCGTTGCGCCTCACCGCCAGAGAGCGTGGTCGCGGACTGACCCAGGCGCAAATATCCCAGTCCAATTTCGTTCAGAATTCTC
>DATFYV010000291.1:0-20873 GCA_035314845.1 Candidatus Acidiferrum sp. | reverse complement strand
CTCCGCCAATTCCCGTATTAATCGGCATCTGGCCGCTCAACAGCTACAAGCAAGCCCTGCGCCTGAATAACGAAGTACCCGGCATCATGATTCCGGAAGCCGTTCTGAAATCCATGGAGCAAGCGGGCGCGGCGGCACGCGATCGGGGTTTCGACGTAGCAAGACAAATGCTGGCCTGGGCGCGAACGGAATTAGCAGGTGCGTACCTAATTCCGCCGTTCAAGCGCTACGAAGAAATTTTGGAGATTTTGTAACGCTCTAAAGGCAGTTCGTAGCGCGGACCATCGGGGCCGCATGTTCACGGCGTGCGAGTCGGTTCCAGTAGGTAATGCGAAACGATCCACTCCGTCCCGCTGCGATATCCCCAAAGCTCCGCGCAAGCCATAAAAAACACACGCCACCGCGCCCACCACTTCTTCGCGGCGGCCGCGCCATAGGTTTCTATAAGTAGCGGCATCAATTGCCGTTTGTGCGCGTCCATATTGGACAGCCACGCTTCCGCGGTCCTCTGATAATTTGTGCCGTTCACCCGCCAATGCTCACTGACTCGCAAATGTTCGTCGAAATGCATCAACAAATCATCGCTGGGCATCATCCCGCCGGTAAAAAAATGCTGCGCCATCCAATCGCCGGAATTCCGCACTTCAAATGGGTACGCAAACCGCGTATGGGTAAAAATATGAATGAACAATTTCCCGGTCGGCTGCAACCAATGACTGATGCGCTCCAGAAGCACTCTCCAATTCCGCATGTGCTCAAACATTTCCACGGAGACTACGCGGTCATATTTATCCTCGGTAAAGAAGTCATTCATGTCCGCGGTGATGATGTGCACGTTGCGGAGGCCACGCTGCGCCGCCCGCTCTAAAATACTCGCGCGTTGCGACCCGGAATTGGAAACTCCCGTGATGCGGCTATTCGGATGATGCTCCGCCATCCATAGCGTTAGCGAACCCCAACCGCAGCCTAGCTCAAGCACATCCTGTCCATCGCCAAGCTGCGCGCGCTCGCAGGTAAGCCGCAACATCGCCTCTTCCGCCTCCCCAAGCGTCTTGGCCGTGCCCTCGTATAGCGCGGAACTATATTTTCGCCGCGGACCCAGTACCGCGGCAAAAAAGTCCGCTGGCACCTCGTAATGTTGCGCATTGGCCGAATCGGTGCGCATCGCGATGGGACTGGCATTCATCAGTGTGATGAATCGCAGTAACCTCGCGCGATTCGCGTCGTCACTTCCTCCGTCTTCTTCCGCCAGCCGTTCGCGCAGCATCCGCCGGATCAGTGCGCGGGTCAGCGCATCAGGCACCAGTCCGCTTTCCACCAGCGGCTCATACCAAAACCGTTCTTCCGGCTTCTCTTGCGCCACCGGAAGCCACTTGGCATGCGCCGCCTGTCGTTCGCTGCTCATCAACCGCCCGCTTTCTTGGGAGCCAAATTCCTAGCGGGCACATTCTTGGGAAACCAGGGCACAAACGCGCTGGTCCGCCGCTGATATTCGCGATACTCGTTGCCGCGGCTCCGCAATGCTTGCGCTTCCGTAGCCGGAATTCCGGTCAGCCCCAGCAGAAAATAAAGTATGAGCACGGGCGCAAGGATCCCGACAAATCCCCACGGCGAGGCAATCGCAAAAATTGCGTAGCCTATCCAAATCAGCCACTCAAAGAAATAGTTCGGATGCCGCGAATACTTCCACAACCCCACTTCGCAAGTCTTGCCTTTGTTTCCGGGAATACTCTTAAAGTTTTTCAGTTGATGATCGGCCAAAGCTTCACCGCCCATCGCAACGAACCAAATCCCGGCGCCAATAAATTCTGCAATGCCCAAAGCCGCTCGCGTGTTCAGGCAAGCAAGCAGAAACGGAATCGACAGCACCACATCCAGCAGCGCCTGAAACTCAAAAAAGAACAGAAAGCGCACGGGTATGTTGGTCTTCCACTCCTTGCGCAATTGCAGGTAGCGGCCCTCTTCCGGCTTCCCGATTACCCGGTCAAAAAGCAGATGCAGCGCCAGCCGCAAGCTCCAGATTCCAGCCATGGCGGCGATCATCCACTTCCGCTGCACGTATCCAGGCCCGGCGCCCGCGTAATAAATCGCCAGGATTCCTAAACCCGCTGCCCATCCCACATCCACAATGGCGGCGTTTTTTATCAACAGATGCGCTGCCCACAAAAGCAGCATGAAGGCGGCAACGACTCCCGTACCCACCACCGCCATATGCACCGCCACGGAAAACATTTAGGCCGCCTCCGCCGCGTGGTTGCCGCGGCCGTCCTGCATGCGCCGCAAAACGCGCCGCAGCACTGGTGCGAGAATCATATAGAGGATTCCAGCCATCACTGGCGCCAAGACGCACCACACCACGATGGCATGCCAAGTGGTGGTCCACAGCATCCGAATCGCATTCCAAATGCTCGCATGAATCATGGCGTACATCTGTGGCACGGAAATGGTCAGCCGCGGCGCGCCAAACAGCCATTCACCCAGCCGGAAAAAAGGAAGCAGCAACGCAATCTGCGCCGGATACATAAAGTAATTCACAATTTGAATTGCCGGCAGATTCAGGCGCAGCGCCAACGCGGCAATCGCGCACAGCGCCGTGGTCCATCCCAGCGCCGGGAAAATCCCCAGCGTCACGCCCAGCGCCATACTTAGGGCCATTTTTTCCGGCGTCACGCCCTGCTTCAGCAGTTCGACAATCGGTCGCAACAGCTTGCGCTGTAAGAATCCCTCGCTCATGCCGCCTTCTGCCGGAACAATCCGGACACGTCTTCATCGGTCTTCAAACCGAAAAGTTGAATCAACACATACAACGACATCGCGATATTACCCAGCGTCATCACTAGCACGAACCACACCGCCTTCACTCCCAGCGATCTTTCGCGCCACGCCAGCCAGCAGAAAAATGTGACAAATCCAAAATAAGCGTCATATAGCGTGGCCATCGCCCAAGGGCTAGCCATAAACGCCGGACGCGCATCCAGCAAACTCTGCTGCAGGCAGGTGCGTACCGTCATCACCACCATAAACACAAAAATAAACCCAAACAGCAGCTTCAAAAATAACTTCACGCTGGAACCTCCGGCGACCTTCCCTGGCCAACATACTTTAACGCGCGCGGCCCTATCAAGCAGTACGATTGCGCTACCTATTCCGATGCGCGGACAACACCATTGTTGCGCGCTGGTGCGTCGGCGCCATCATCTACAGCACGCCATTCTGTGTCTAAAATAGCGTTTTCGCCCGCTTGTTTTCCAAGGGGTGTATGCCGGACACGAATATTTCCCCCTGAGAAAGCGCGTTCGCAACGCGTTTCGGCTTCCGCTCACCGAACATCCATCCCGCCACTCTATACGTATTACAATGCAGGACAATTCTGTGAGTCGTATAGCCGTCATCGGTTCAGGGATATCAGGACTCGCCTCGGCCTACTATCTGAGCCGCAAGTACGAAGTTTGCTTATTCGAGTCCGAGTCTCGTCTTGGCGGTCATACCCACACTGTCATCGTGGATTCCTCGCGCGGTCCGTTACCCGTCGACACCGGCTTTATCGTCCACAACGACCGCACGTACCCCAACTTCATAAAACTTCTCGGCGAGCTGAATGTTCCCCGCATCGATTCCGACATGTCTTTCGCCGTCAGCTGCCGCAAAACCGGCTACGAATATTCCAGCCGCGGCCTTCGCGGCTATTTTGCGCAGCGGCGGAACTTGCTGCGGCCGCGCCCCTACCGCCTGTACAGCGGAATGCGCCGTTTCAACCGCGATGCCATCAAACTCCTGACACTGCCCGAAGCGGAGAGCATCCTGGTGGGCGACTATCTTGACGCTCACAAGTACTCCGAGGAATTTCGCGAATTTTATCTTTTTCCCATGGCCGCCGCCGTGTGGTCCTGCGCCCCCAGCGCGGTGCGCGACTTTCCCGCAGCCATGCTCGTCCGCTTCTTCGAAAATCACGGCATGCTTACCATCAGCGGTCACCCACAATGGAAGACCATTCCGGGCGGCTGCAGCCGATACATCGCTCCGATCACCGCGCCTTTCAAACAGCGCATCTTCACCGGCGCGCAAATCCGCGCTGTTGCTCGCGATCCCCAGGGCGTCACCCTGCGTTTCCGGGACTCCCGCCAGGAGATGCGATTCGATCACGCAGTCTTTGCCACCAACGGGGACCGCGTCTTGCCATTAATCGAAAATCCCAGCGACGCCGAGCGTGACGTGCTGCAAAAGTTCCGGACTTCCGCCAACGACGTGGTCCTGCACACTGATGACGCCCTGCTGCCGCGCCGCGCAGAAGCCCGCGCCTCCTGGAACTATTTATTACATCTCGATTCCCGCAACGGTCACAGTCCCGTCACCATGACCTACCACATGAATCGTCTGCAATCCCTCGCCTCCGCCGAAAACTTTTGCGTCTCCCTCAATGCCAACTCGCAAGTTCGCAAGGAAAAAATTCTGCGCCGCTTCGTCTATCACCACCCGATTTACACTTTGGACTCCCTTCGCGCACAACAGAGCTGGTCGCATATCAGCGGCGTCAACCGCTTGCATTTCGCCGGTGCTTATTGGTTTTACGGCTTCCACGAAGATGGAGTAAACTCGGCGTTGCGCGTGGCCCGCGCCCTCGGCGTGCAAGTCTAGCCATGGATTCCGCTCTCTACGTCGGCAAGCTTCGTCACCGCCGTTTCAACCCGCGGTGGCATGAATTCTCCTACCCGGTGTACATGGCGTTTCTCAATGTCGATCGCCTTCCTGATTTGATGCGCGTCTCGCCGCTCGCTTCCTACAATCGCTGGAATGTCACGGCCTATTGCGAACAGGATCACTTCGGAGCCGCGAACTTGCCGCTGCGGGCGCGCTTGGCTGCGGACGCCGCAGCCCAGGGCTTGCAGCTTCCCGACGGCGAAATCTTCCTGCTTACGCACCTTCGCTATCTAGGCTATGTTTTCAATCCTGTTTCTTTCTACTATTTCTACGATCGGGGCGGAAATCTCGCCATGCTTATGGCCGAAGTCAACAGCACCTTCGGGGAGCGCCACAATTATTGGCTGAGCGCCGACTGTGAACGCACCTCTAGCGCCGCAAAACGCTACACCACCGCCAAACAAATGTATGTTTCGCCATTCATGGGCATGGACCTCGAGTACGACTGGATTTTTTCGTCACCGGGCGAGCGCCTCGTAGCTCACATGAACACCGTGTGCGGTGGTAAGGCTTTCTTCGACGCTACTCTCGAACTCGAACGTCGGCCCTGGCAATCCTCTGAACTGCATCGCGCGCTTGCCAGCTATCCACTTATGACCGTTCGCGTGATTGCTGCCATCCACTGGCAGGCTCTCAAGCTCTGGCTTAAGAACGTTCCCGTGTTCAGCCATCCAGGCAAGCGTACTCCCTCTTCACCGGACGAACCCGTACCTCCGGCACATGCACTGCCCTCGAAAGGAAATTTGCTCGGATGAATCCGTGGTTCGCATCGCAGGCAAAAAAACTGTTCTTTCATTCGCTGCGAGATTTGCGCTGCGGCTTTCTGGAAATCGTGTGCCCGGAAGAGACCTACACTTTCGGTGACCCGGCCGCTACGCTCCGCGCCATGGCCGTAGTGCACGACCAGCGCTTTTTCGTCCGCGCGCTCTCTGGAGCGGATATCGGCATCGGCGAATCCTACATGGATGGCGATTGGACCAGTCCCGAGCTCGTCTCGTTGGTCCGTCTGTGCGTCCGCAATGTGCGCCTGCTCGACACTCGAAATAAATTGTTTTCCGGCATCCGGGCCATCGCCGCTCGCCTCCAGCATCGCCTGCGCGCCAACACTATTGCCGGCAGTCGGAAAAATATCCGTGCGCACTACGACCTTGGCAATGTGTTCTATGAACTGATGCTCGACGACTCTATGCTGTACTCCTGCGCGCAATTCCTGAACGGCGGCGACTCCCTGGAAACCGCACAGCTCCGCAAGCTCGATCTGATCTGCGCCAAGCTCCGCATCGAACCCGGCGACACCATCCTGGAAATAGGCTGCGGCTGGGGCGCCTTCGCCATCCATGCCGCGCGCAATTTCGGCGCACGCGTCACCGCTGTCACCATCAGCCAGGCGCAATATGACTACGCCGCCGCCTTGCTTGCGCGGACCGACGTCCGTCCTGGGCATGTGAAACTGTTGTTGGAAGACTACCGGCGTCTCGAAGGCCAGTTCGACAAAATCGTCAGCATCGAAATGTTCGAGGCGGTGGGTTTCGCGCACTACGACGAATATTTCTCCGCTTGTGACCGCCTGCTGAAGCTGGACGGCTCGATGCTGATGCAAACCATCACCCTGCCCGAGCAAGAAGTCGCCGCCTATCGCCGCCGCACCGACTGGATCCAAACGTACATTTTCCCCGGCAGCGAATTGGCCTCCGTCACTGAAATTTCCCGTTCCCTGGCCCGCGCCACGCAGCTCGCCATGACCCATGTGGAAACCATGGGTTTGCACTATGCTCAGACCCTTGCGGCCTGGCGCCAACGCTTTTTTCAGAATCTCGAAGCCGTGCGGCATCTCGGTTTTGACGAGCGCTTCATTCGCATGTGGGATTTTTATCTAGCCTGGTGCGACGGCGCCTTCCGCGAGCGCTATATCAACCTCGCGCAAGTGCTCCTCGCCAAGCACGGCACACAGCGTCCTCTGCTCGGCGACCCGACGACAGCGATGCCCGCGCTCATTACCCGCATCTCACGGCACTAGCTGTCCGAACGCCGAAAAAAAATGCTCCACGGCCGCGCCGTTCGAATCTTCTCGATTCAAGAGACCTCAGCGCCGCAACGCAACAAATCACGCCGTCACGTGCGCAAAGTGGACGCGCGCTTCACAAGCAGTAGTCCCAGCATCGCAAACCCTGGGGCCAGCAGCACCAGCAGCGTCGGCTCGGTCACCTCCGTCACGGAAGTCTTAGTCACCGGCACTGGTTCGCCGCCGCGTAAGATCGGATCAATCGGCCGCGGTCGAAACGTTTTCCCGTCGCCCGGGAGGGGAGACGAAGTGACGCCCGTCGCTGGGTCGTAAGTGCCCGCCCCGCCTGGCCCAGTCTTCCCTTTGGCGAGCCCACTGAGGCCTGTACTACCGGAGCCAAGCCCGTACTCATACCATCCAGCCTGGTCGTAACCCGAATCTGAAGCCTCGTCACCCGATCCCTGATCGTCGGTGCTGATCGAGGTCCCCACCTTGGTATCTCCGCTCAGGCGATCGACCGCACCAGTGGGCAGCGCTTTTCCGTTTTTGTCGGCGCCATGCGATTGTGCGTCGGCGACCAAAAAAGAATCTGGAGAAAAAGTGTTGCCGACCCCTACGCCCCACAAACGACATGCACACGAGCTGTTGTGGGGGCCAGAATCTCGCAGTCCAGCGGCCGGGGCAGACCACTCAAAGTTCCCCGTTAGTCCGCCATCCTCGTGCGCTCCCGCAGTAATCAAATCCGCCTTTGCCGATAGCGATAGTCCCAACAACGTCATAGCCCATGCCCCAGTCCACCGCGCCATATTCATTTTCATTGTCTTTTCCAGCCAAAGCTGGCCCTTCCTTTTTATGGGCCCCAGGGCTCAATGCGGCGCCATTCACGTACGTGTAAAAATACCCACCCTTACGATACTCCGGTCGAATGACGCATAAATAGGGTCAACAGCCTAGAGGAGGGAGGAAAACTCTGTAGAACACTTTCGGTACCACATCCAGCGCCCTGCGATTCGCCGTACCAATCGGCGATGTACGTGGTTCTTGTATCTAATTTATTTTCTTATGCTTACGTCCTGAATTCTTCTACTACGGGCCTTTAAGGGCTCGAGGATGCCGGTGCCTGACTGGTATGGTCGTGGATGATCCTCCAGCCTTCGGGAAACTTCTGCCACACGAGCGAAAATACTCCGCCAATGTCGCCCTTTTCGCGCTTCAAGTGCCAATGACCCAGTACTAGCGCCGCGTCCGGCCCCAGGAAACGGAACTCCAGCCCTGAAAAATCCAGTTCGCCCATCGCCTCGCGATCCCTATAGTTCTTCTTATAGCGCTCGCGGACTCCGTCCCATCCCCGCGTGATGCCGCTGCTTCCGGAAAACGACAGCTCAGACGAATGCCAGTACCCCTCCAGGAACGCATCCACATTTCCGCGATTCCACGCCGTTTGCTGCTCGTGCAACACCGCGTCGATCGCGGCTCGGTCGCCTTCTCTCTCACCGTCCGTGTATCCAGCGACGCTCCATGCCATCGCCAACGCACATATCGCGACCAGCGCCACCAACAGACCTGAAACCCGCCATCCCGCTCGCCAACTGGAACTCACCGTTTAGCTCCTTCCCCGGAGGAGTATCGCCAAGGCCCTCGAGAGGCCCGTAATTCGTTTCCCGATCCTTAAGTCCGCAAACGGCACGCCCCGAAGTTCTACGCCTCTAGTACCCCTGACCTATTGGCCAGAACGCTGGCCCGTCCGATGATACAGGCGAGGCAGAACGATGTTCGCCCCCATGCTCTTCGCCATCGCGATTTTCGCCCTCGCGCAGTTCGCCGTGTATTACTGGCGCGCCATCCTCTCTGGGGTTGCCGCGCAGCCGGTTTCCGCCCGCGTGCTCGATTCCGCGGGCGTAGAAGGTGGCCGCCTCTCCGGGGGCGATTTCCCCGCCCTGGCCGAACTGCACAACCTCACGCCCAATCTTGAGCCTTCGACTGGGGAGCTGGGGGTGGTTCGCGCCTATTACGAAATCGTTCGCGCCTTGGGGCTGCTCTCCGGCCCGCACTTTCCACAGATGGCTGCTTGGAGCGAACGCGAACGCACCATCTGCGCGCGATATGCCGCGGTTCAGATCGACCGCCGACTGCAAGCCAACCTCGCGCTTGCCGCCTCTTTGCGCTCTTGCTAAGTCACTTTTAACTAGAATCTTACGAGGCGGCACTTTCGCGCTCAGTAGCCCCAGCGCAGCAAAACTCCTCCGGTGGTGTAGCCCGCGCCCACCGCAACCAGCAACACCAAATCGCCCTTCTTCAATCGTCCCTGATCCAGGGCATCGCGCAAACCCAGCGGGATGGTTCCAGCCGTGGTGTTCCCGTAGCGGTCGATATTCACCATGACCTTGCAGTCCGCCACGCCCAAGCGCTCCTGCATGGCGCGAATGATCCGCAGATTCGCCTGGTGCGGCACCACCAGCGCCAGATCTTCGCTGGTAAATCCATTCCTTTCAAGCAGATTCGCCGCCACTTCGGCCATCCGCCGCACCGCGTACTTAAATACTTGCCCACCTTCCTGATGTACTACGTGCATGTTCTTGTCAACCGTCTCATGCGTCGGCGGATTCAGCGAACCCCCTCCCGGCATGTACAAAAACTGGCCGCCGGAGCCGTCCACATCGTGCGAAAAATCCAATATTCCTTCGCCATCCTCGGCCGGCTCAAGCAGCACCGCTCCAGCGCCATCGCCAAACAGCACGCACGTGGCGCGATCCTTGTAGTCGAGAATCGTACTCATGGCGTCGCTGCCGATCACCAGCACTTTCTTGTGTGTGCCGGTGCCCACAAACTGCGCTCCCACAGTCAGCGCATAGGCAAATCCAGAACAGGCCGCCGAGAGGTCGAATCCCCAGGCCTTCTTTGCTCCGAGGCGTTCCTGGATCAAGCACGCCATCGCCGGAAACATCATGTCCGGCGTAACGCTGGCGACCACGATTAAATCGATATCCGCCGCGTCCGTGCCTGTCTTTGCCAGCAGCGCTTTGGCTGCTTCCGTCGCCAGGTGGGAGCTAGCCACGCCTTTCTCCACGATGTGCCGCTCGCGGATTCCCGTTCGCGTGCGTATCCATTCGTCGTTGGTGGCCACCAATTTTTCCATATCCGCATTGGTCAACACCTTAGGCGGGAGATATCCAGCCACACCGGTAATTTTCGCCGCAATGCGATGAGACATTTTTCTCCTTGCCACGGGATTCCGTAGTGCGCCGCGTCACACTCCGCCCAGTCGCTGGGGCGCACCCTGCTCTAGATACTGTAGTGGCGAACCTTCAGATGCGCACTATTTCTTTGTCCCGGGGAAAATCTCACTCGATCCTACGCCCGCGATTTTATGCGATGGGCGGACAACGAACAAGCCGGGCCCTGCCGCAACCTCGATTGCTGCCGCATTCGTTGTGTTGAGTTTTTTTCTGAGAGGCCGCCCTAGTGTCCCAGAATCTCGTATCGCCAGGTCAACTCCGCCGAGCTCCGCAGCATCGCCGAAACCGAACAATATTTTTCCTCGCTCAGCGTAATTGCCTGCTTCACTGCTTCATCCTTCAACTCTCCGCGCAAGCGAAACACCAGCTCCAGCTTTGTCCACACCATGGGCGGCTTCTCGGCCCGCACACCTGAACAAAACACTTCCAGCGATTCCAGCCTCTGCCTCTTCTTCTGCAAAATAATGACTACATCCGTGGCGGTACATGCCCCCAGCGCCATTAGCAGCAATTCCATCGGCCCACAGCCGACATTCGACGTCCGGTCCGCATCCAGCACCAGGGCATGCCCCGAAGGGCTCTTGGCTACAAACTCCTGTTTGTCAACCCACCGAATTTCTGCCGTCTGCATATTTCCTCCTCTAAAGCATACCCCGCCTTGGCACCCTTCCGGCGGAAGCCCCGAGCACCAGCCTCGGTGTCATCACAAAAGCTATTCAGAATATCGACGTTTTCGATTGGACTCCAACTTGGCGGGAGCCTACAGTTGCTGTCTCAGCATCGTTGTCGTTCAAGGGTTCCGTGCAATTCCGCCGGGAGGCATTTCACCACACGGACCAATACACGGATCAAGGAGACATCGTTCCACCACGCAAGCGGCTTCCCGATGGGGAGCCACCTGCCGGGTTGCGGAAAGCGCTTATGACAACCTCGGCTATCCCCGTACGAAAATTAAGCTATTCTTCCTTCGTGAACTATCAGTTTGACAAAGCGTATGACGAGATGTTCGAGGCCCCCGGTGTGCCGCGCCCGCAATACCGCGCGCTGCATCAGACGCTTCTAGGGCTGCCGCCCGAGGAGCTGCGCAAGAGCCAGCAGGCGGCGGACCTTTCGTTCCTGCACGAGGGCATCACGTTTACCGTGTACGGCAACAAGGAAGGCACGGAGCGCATCTTCCCCAATGACCTAGTACCACGGATCATCCTGGCGCGCGAATGGGCGCAAATCGAACAGGGCCTGACCCAGCGCATCACCGCGCTCAATCTCTTCCTGAAAGATATTTACGGCGAAGGGAAAATCCTGAACGACGGGATCGTCCCGCGCGATCTCATCTACAGTTGCCGGCACTTCCGGCGCGAAATGCGCGGGCTGAGCGTGCCGCGCGATATCTACGTGAACATTTGCGGCACGGATCTGGTTCGTCTCCCCGATGGCAGCTTCGCCGTGCTTGAAGATAATCTTCGCGTGCCCAGCGGCGTGTCCTACATGCTGGCCAACCGCAAAGTTCTGAAGCGCGTCTTTCCCACCATGTTTCAGGATTACGGGGTGTGGCCCATCGATCACTATCCGCAAGCGCTGCTGGCCACGCTGCGCAGCATGGCCCCGGCGAATTGTCCGCTGCGCGCCGATCCCACAGTTACGCTGCTGACTCCCGGAGTCGGCAACTCCGCCTACTTCGAGCACACTTTTCTCGCGCAGCAAATGGGCATCGAGCTGGTTGAAGGCCGTGACTTGCTGGTGCATAACAACGTGGTGTACATGCGTACGACTTCAGGGTTGCGGCGCGTGGACGTCATCTATCGCCGGGTGGACGACGACTTCGTCGATCCCCTTTGCTTCCGCCGCGACTCCATCCTCGGCGTTCCTGGCCTCTTCAATGCCTATCGCGCGGGCAACGTGACTCTAGCCAATGCCATCGGCACCGGCGTGGCCGACGACAAAGCGGTGTATGCCTACGTACCCGAAATCATTCGCTACTATCTCGATCAGGATCCTATCCTGCAGAATGTGCAAACGTTTCTGATGACCAATGAGAAACACCGCAAGCACGTGCTGGATCGCCTGGACAGCATGGTGGTCAAAGCCGTCGGGGAGTCCGGCGGTTACGGTATGCTTATCGGGCCGCACAGCAGCGCCTTGCAGCGCGAGGCTTTCCGCGCGCGCATTCAAGCCGACCCGCGCAACTACATTGCGCAACCTACGTTGGCGCTTTCCAGTGCGCCTTGCCTGATCGATGGCGAAGTGGAATCCCGGCACATCGATCTGCGCCCCTATATACTGTTCGGCGAAAAAGTCACGCTCGTTCCCGGCGGCCTCACCCGTGTGGCTCTGCCCAAAGGTTCCCTCGTCGTGAATTCCTCGCAGGGCGGGGGCAGCAAAGACACCTGGGTCTTGCGCGAAACCAAACACGGCGAACTGCGCGGCGTCAACGGCGCGGGTTTTGAACGCTTCGTGGTTCCTAAAACACCGGCCGACGCTCCTGTCTGAGCCATGCGACCTCCGCGAAACCTTTTCGTTCGCTCCTTCCAGCGTGGCGCCGGGATGCTTTCCCGCGTGGCCGACAATCTTTACTGGATGGCCCGCTACCTGGAACGCGCCGAACACACCGCCCGGCTCGTCGATGTGGAGCTGCAATTGTGGCTCGATCAATCCCCGGAAGCCGGCGCGGGCCGCTGGCGTTTTCTGCTGGAAGCACTGCGTACACCCGCCCCCAGTGACACGGTAGATCCCGCCAGCCTGGTCAACACCCTGGTATTCAGCCGCGCCAATCACTCGTCGATCGTCTCCTGTATCGCCATAGCACGGGAAAATCTGCGCCACGTGCGCGAGCAGTGCAGCACGGAGATGTGGGAGCAACTCAATCGCTTATATCTGGAAGTCATCGATAATCAGCCCGGGGATTCGTGGATTCTGAAGTCGCACGGTTTCTTCCGTGCGGTGCAGGAAGGCGCGCATCTGTTCCAAGGAATCACGGATTCCACAATGAGCCACGGGGAAGGCTGGCAATACATCCAGATAGGCCGTTACGTCGAACGCGCGGAAGCCATGGCCTCGCTGACCGGAACGCATTTCAAACGCATTGCCCAGGCTCCGGACAAAGCTGTGGAGAGCGCGGAGTATTTTGCCTGGGTGGGTTTGTTGCGCGGCTGCGGAGCGTTTGAAGCCTACTGTAAGGCGTATACCGCGGAAATTGTGCCCATGCGCGCGGCGGAGTTTCTGCTGCTCAATTCGGATTTTCCGCATTCCGTGCGATTCTCGGTGGACCGCGTCAACGCCGCTCTGCACGTGCTGGGCGACCTCACGGAACGCAAAGCCAAGCTCCCCGTGCGCATCGCGGGTCGCCTGCGCGCGCAGCTGAGTTTCAGCCAGATCGAAGAAATTCTGGCCGGCGGTGCGTACTCGTATCTTGAGAATGTGCGCGCGGAATGCGGGGCCATTCATTCCGCCATCCACCAGATTTATTTTGACTATCCGGTGGAGTCGGAGATGGCCTCGTGATTCAGAATCGCAAAAGGACGCCATGGCATATTCCGTAAGACATATCACGCGCTTCGGCTACGACCCGCCGGTGCGCGAAAGCGTCATGGAAGTGCGCATGCAGCCGCGGACCGACGCGCGCCAGCGCTGCATGACGTTTTCTCTCGGCGTGCTCCCGCAAGCCAGCATCATGGTGTATCGCGATTTCTTCGGGAACGTGGTGCACCATTTCGATATTCCCGGCCGCACCAACATGATCGAAATTGACGCCCAAGCCATCGTTGACGTGCTTCCTTCGCATGAAGTCTCTCGCGGCGGAACATGGGAAGATCTCGATACCCACGTCGCCAAAGGCGATTTCTGGGAGATGCTGCTGCCCAGTCATTTCGCCAAGCCCACCGAGTTGTTGGAAAAACTCGCCGGCGAACTTCGTGTGGAACGCCGCGGATCGCCATTCGAGCTGCTGGTGGAATTAAATGCCGCGCTGTATCAGGAGTTCGACTACGTTCCCAACAGCACGGAAGTGGACTCGCCCATCGATCATTCGCTGGAAACGCGTCAAGGGGTTTGCCAGGATTTTGCGCATATTATGATTACCCTGGTGCGCCAATTGCGCATCCCGTGCCGCTATGTCAGCGGCTATTTGTTTCATCAGGACGCCAACAAAGACCGCTCGCCGGCAGGCGCCACGCACGCCTGGATTGAAGCATATCTCGGCGAACCCGGCTGGGTGGCCTTCGATCCCACCAACAATCTTCTGGGCGGGGAACGCCACATCCGTGTGGCGTTGGGCCGCGATTATTCCGACGTGCCACCCACGCGCGGGGTTTTCAAAGGCGAACCAGAAAACGAATTGAGTGTGCTGGTAACGGTGTCCTCGGTGGACACCCCGGAGCCGGAAGAATTGCCGCCAGCGACGGTAATCCGCATGAAGCAGTTCGGCCCCGCCGATCAGGCCGAATTCGATCAGCAACAACAACAGCAGCAACAATAAATTTGGAAAAACGATTCTACGTCGATCCGGCTTTAGCTTGGTCGCGCAGAGGGCCTCAGCCGCGGGGACCTACCGTGGCGGCTACTTCGATAATGGGATTCGGCAATTGGCGCATGGTGCGGACGAAGAGCTCGACGATGGCGCCGTCGAATTGCGCGTTGGCGCAACGTTCGAGTTCGGCTAAAGCGTCCGCGGCCGGCCGGCCCTTCTTGTAGGTGCGGTCGCTGGTGATGGTGTCGTAGGCATCCGCCACGGCGATGATTCTCGCACCGAGCGGAATATTATTCCCCGACAACGCTTCTGGATAGCCGGAGCCATCGAAGAATTCGTGGTGATGCAAGACCATTTTGCGCACGGAAGCCAGCGGGGTCAGGGGATCGAGAATCTTGGCGCCAAAAATTACGTGGGACTTCATGATTTCCCACTCTTCGGGATTCAGCGGGCCGCTCTTGTTCAAAATGGTTTCGGGAATGCCGACTTTGCCGATGTCGTGCAGGATGGCGCCCAGGCGAATCTCTTCTACTTCGGCGTCGTTCATCTCCAGACCTTCGGCGATCAGCGCGGCGTAGGCGGACACTTTCTGCGAATGTCCTTGGGTGTAGTGATCTTTGGCATCGATGGCGAACGCCAGCGAAGTCACGGTGTCCAGCACCGCTTGCGGCAAGCCTTGATTGCCAAACGGCGTTGGTGAAGGCGTCCCGTTGGTGCTTTCCGTGGCCGCCAGCGATTCCGTAAATTGCTTCAGGCGCTGATAAATTTCTTCAAAGGCATCCGGTCCGGTGGAGAAAAGGCGTTTAAGGGTTACGCCTAGATAGGCTTCCAGCACGTCGCGCTTCCATTTTTTTGCTTCATTCGGGTCGAAATGATCGGCGGTGGAAACGGCGTTGCCGCCCTGATGCTTGGACAAGTACATAGAAGCGTCGGCGACTTGAATCAATTCCTGCGGCGAAGAGCCGTGCAGCGGATAGCAGGCAATGCCAAAGCTGGCGCTGATATTTTTCTCGCGCAACAAGGGATCGGAGGAGACCCAGCCCTTCAATTTGGTTGCCAGCTGCCGCGCGTGCTCCATGGTGGTTTCGGGCATGAGGATTACAAATTCGTCGCCGCCGTAGCGGGCCACCACGTCGGAGCGGCGGCAATTGGTTTCGAGAATGTGTCCCACGCGCTGCAGGACTAGATCGCCCTCCAGGTGGCCGTAGAAATCGTTGACAAATTTAAAGCGGTCCAGATCCATGAGCACCAGGGCGAAGGCGCGAGCGGCGCGCGTGGAACGCTTCCATTCCGCGGAGAGCGCTTCCATGAAGAAACGATGCGTTTTTACGCCGGTCAGGCCGTCGGTGATCGCCTGCTCCTGAGCCTTCTGGAAGGAGAGGGAATTGTGCAGCGCGCCGGCGATAAGGTCCGCCAGGGTGCGCAACAGCAATATTTCCTCCTCGGAAAAATCCATGGCCACCGAGGATTCGATGTACAGAATCCCATGCAATTGCTCGCCGTAAAAGACTGGTAAGGCGATGGCGGCTAGGGAATCCGCCAGCAACGGCCGTAGTGCCGCGTCCGCTGGAACGGCGGCGCGGAACACCGCCATATGCCCGTTGCGTGCCACGTGTCCGATCAATCCGGAATCCAGCGGAATGCGCATGCCCAGCGCTCCACGGCGCTGACCAGCTTCCGACTGCACTACGATTTCTCGGGTGGCATATTCGAGCACTCCGATGCCAAAGTGATCGTAAGTCAGGCCTTCTTCCAGCTGCCCGGTAATTTTCGCCAGCATTTCATCGGGATTCAGCGTGGCGATGGCGTTTTTGGAAATGGTGTTTAGCAAAGTGAGATGCCGGGCCTTAGTACGCTCTTCCTGGAACAGGCGGGCGTTCTCGATGGCGATACTGGCTTCGCTGGCCAGCACGCGCATGAGTTCCAGATGACCTTCGTCAAAGGTCCGCTCGTGATCGCTGAAGACTGCCAGCGCGCCAATGACGCGGTCGTAAGCGACCAAGGGCACGCCGCAGAAGCAGCCCCCCTCGCGAATGGGTTCGATACCCATCTTGCGGACTTCGGCCACGTAATTGTCGCGAATGAGCACCGGCTGGCGCGTGCGGATGATGTATTCAGTAATAAAGTTAGCAGCCGCTCGGCGCCGCGCCGGCTGGCGTTCTCCGCCAATCATTTCCAGTTCAAAAACAATTTCGTCATTTTCGGCGTCAAATTCCGCAATATAAAAATTTTCGACGTCGAAGAGCCGCCGCAGCTCTTCCCAGATTTTGCGCAGCAGGTCTTCCTTGTTCAGTGTCGAGCTGAGCGCGCGCCCGATTTCGTTCAGCACGTGGAGCTCTTCGGAGCGCCGCGCGGTCTGTTGAATCAAGTAACTGTTTTCGACGGCCATGCCGATCTGGTGCCCCAGTGCGAGGAGCAGGCGCAGCTCGGCGGGAGTGAAGCGCCGTGCATCCGGCGTTCCCAGCAGCAATACGCCAAAGGCCTGTTCCTTGGCTTGCAAGCTGATGGCTACGACGCTGCGCAATCCCTGCGCCAACATGAGTTCGCGAAAGCGCCGGATGGATTCTTCCTTTTCCAGGGCGTTCAGTCCAGCATCGCGCAAATCGCGGAAGCCCAGTAAGCCGCCGAGGCGGGCCACCAGGCCCACGAGATAATCGTCTAGCCCTTCGGTCTGCGCGGCGCGGCAAAAATCGTCGCTCAATCCAACGGCCACCACCGACGTAGGGCCCTGCGGGTCGCCGTGGTGCAAGAACAATGCTCCGGCGGGCAGGCGCACCACGCCGAGGACGCGGTCCAGGGCCTGCGAGAGCATGCGTTGAATTTCGCCGCCCACGAATCCAGAGGTGGCCAGATTCAGATTGGAGAGCGCCAGCATGTTGCGCTCGATGCGGCGCTTTTCTTCTTCATACAAGGCCATGACCATCAGCATGGCTACGAAAGCAGAGGGTGCCGCGTCCACCGCGCGCACGCCGGCGAGTACTCCGCCCGAAGCATCCGTGAAGAAGTAAGAGAGGGCCGCGCCCAGCGCACCCCAGGCGAAGAAGGAAATCGCTAGAAGTTTGTCCACCAGCGTTTCCTGGCGGCGGTTCTCACGCCAGAAAATCACCGCCACCCCGATAAAGAGGGCCGCAGAGGGCCGCACCACTGCGGGCAGTGGAATTGATTTGGCCCCATTGGCCAATGCCCAGAGCAGCAGGACAACTCCGCTGACGGTGGCGGGAAGCACCCAGGGCTTTCTAGAGGCATAGCGTTGCGCGCCGAGAAAGAAAAATATGCCCGCCCAGCCGTAGAACACCTGGCTCAAGGCCAGCTCCAGGGAGCTCCGCGGAATCCATGCCTCCAGCGCGGGGCCGGCATACTGCAGCGCCAGCAGGGCCCACGCCACGGTCCACAGCAGCAAGTAGTCCTGGCGCTTGATGTTGTGAATGTACGCGAAGAACAGCGCCACCAATCCGGTGGCCGCCAGCAGTGCAATGGCGAGAATGCTGTAGGGTAGCAAGGCTGCGATTGGCTCCACGCTCAAACCGCTGTCGTTGCCGCGTGCCGTGCATCACGCGGCGGCGTTTCCGTTTTCGACAAATGTCTCCCGAGAGGCGGCTGGCCCGTCCTGAACAAAGCCCGCACACCCGCCGGAGCAAATTTCAAAGTACTTGCAATTATGGAGGAGGAAATTTTCCGCGGGCAAGTGTACCGGGGTACTGGTGGCCAAAGAGACAGCAGTCCCGGGGTAACGGTTTCCGCACAATTTTGCGCTAGTGCCGCGGCCGTCCTGAGGATCGAATGTCCGCTCTCTCCAGGATGCGCTTGAGGGTGGCCTGTGCTGCGCCCAGGTTCGTCGCTGAAGTGAGTCTTGGCGCACCAAAAAATCACTTTCCCTCCGCCGTCTACGCTCCCACCAGATCCATGCGTCGCGCAACGCTGCCGTTTCACGGCGCGGCTCAGAGTTGGTTGTCAATCGTGTACCCGGTCGGTAGGATACAAAGAGAGGCTTTAATGCTTTTTTCAATCGTGCTGGCACTGACGCTCAGCCAAATTCCGGACGCACCCATCGCAAAAAAACAGGTTCCAAGTGCGGAGCAGGGCCCTAGTTCGAGTTCGCTCGAACTGCAGGGAGACAAGCTCGGCGAAAGCCCGGAAGCATTTCTAGCGCAACATCCCAAAGCCGAGTGCGACAAGTCGCAGAAATCATGGGTCACCTGCTATCAGTGGGCGGACGTTTCGATTTTTGGCCTGACAGCCCAGCCTGCGGCGGGATGCAATTTGAAGAAACGCTACGCCGCGGATTGTCTGCAGGGGCTGACGGCGCGGTTCACGGAGCAGCGCATGGTCTCGCTCGTCTACACGGTGGCCGGTACTGACAAAACGGCCGCGGCCGCGGCGCTCCAGAAACAACTGGGAACGCCCACCATGAATTCGCGAGATGGCACCGTCTGGAGCAGCGGCAACACAACGGCCAGTGTGGTGGTGGGCAAAGCGATGGAAGAAAAGGACGCGCCCTCCTTGATCACCATTTCGATTGCGACTACAAATTGAGCTTGTTGCTGGCCAAAGTTGCCCCGTCCCGGCAAGGCCGCTGACTGAACTGGCTGGTTCAACGCAAAACTTCCTCGGTTGGACGCTTCCTGCGGCTTTCGATAAACTAATGGATTGCGATGCAGCGAAAAGTCGCTACTTAGATGACTGAGACCATTACCAACCACGCAGGAAACGAAGTTCGGGTACGTTTTGCACCATCGCCCACGGGCTATCTGCACGTCGGCGGGGCGCGCACGGCGTTGTTCAACTGGCTGTACGCCCGCGGCAAGGCCTCCGCTTATCGCGGAAAGATGATTCTGCGCATCGAAGACACGGATGCGGAACGCAACAAGCCCGAACTTGTCGAAGGCATCATTTCCGCGCTCACTTGGCTGGGAATTGATTGGGACGAAGGGCCGTTTTATCAGTCGCAGCGCACGGCGCTGTATCGCGAAGCGGGATTGAAGCTACTGGCGAACGGCTGCGCCTTCCTCTGCTATTGTCCGGCGGAGAAATATGCCGGTGGCGACCACGCGCCGGAGGCCGGTGCGGCCACGCAAGGCTCCCAGGTGCGCCGCATCACGCGCTGCTCCTGCCGCGATGGGAAACCGTCCACGCCGGGTACAAAGCCCGCGGTACGCTTCAAGGTGCCGCTCGGTGGAACTACCAAGATTCACGACGCCGTTTTTGGCGAGCGCGAATTCGCCAACGATGAGATCGAAGATTTCGTGCTGTTGCGCTCCGGCAAAGGCGACCAGGACTTCGGCCAGTCCATGTACCAGCTGGGCGTAGTCGTGGACGACATCGACATGCGCATCACGCACATCATTCGCGGCGCGGATCACATTTCCAACACCCCCAAGCAGGTGCTGTTGTACGCCGCTCTGGGTGCCAGGCCGCCGATTTTCGCGCACGTGCCGTTGATTCTCGGTGCCGACAAAGCGCGGCTTTCCAAGCGCCATGGCGCCACGGACGTAAATATGTATCGGGCCGAAGGATTTTTGCCCGAAGCGTTTCGTAATTTTCTCGCGTTGCTGGGCTGGTCTCCGGGGGCCGATGAAGAGTTTCTGCGCACCCCGGATCTGCTGGAGAAGTTTGCGCTTGCTGGCGTGAGCCGCACTAACGGCGTTTTTGATCGCGCGAAACTCGAATGGTTTAACACCCAATACCTGCAGAAGCTGCCCATCGAAGACATCCTGCCGCAAGTGCAGGCAGAGCTACAGCGTCACAATTTGTGGAAGGAAGAATGGGCCGCGGGAGACGGTCACGCGTGGTTTTCCAAAACGGTGGAGCTGCTCCGAAGCCGGGTGCGCCTGCTGCCGGATTTTGCCACCTGGTCGCGCGCTTTTTTCACCGACGATTTTCCGCGGGATCCCGCGGCCATCGCCAAATTCTGGAAAGACGAAAAGACCCAACCACTGCTGCAAAAACTATCCGATGCGCTGGCCGTGCTGCCGGACTGGAATCACGACGCTTGCGACCACGCCACACGCAAAGTGGCCGAGGACGGCGGCGTGAAAGCCGGCATGTTGATTAACGCCACGCGCGTCGCGATCGTCGGTCAGGCGGTAGCCCCGCCGCTCTTTGACACCATGGTGGTTCTGGGCCAGCAGCGCGTGGTTACGCGCTTGCGCGACGCGGCAGAGATCTGGCAACCGCCAGGCGCCTAACCCCCATCGTACGACTCAGCGTCGCGCCGCTTGCCATCCGCCGCTGATCGGATTCAAGCTATGGCCACGATGAAAGACCGGATCCGTCTCCGACAAATTTCGCGCCGCAAGTTTCTATCCGGCATTTCTAGCGCCGCTGCCACCACGTATATCGCTCCGCGCTTGGGTCGCTTTTCCTTCGCCAGTAGCGCAACTGCCGCGGCGAATCTCGCCGCCACGCTTGCTGCCGACCCATTGCGCCCGCAATACCATCTCTTGCCCGCCGCCAACTGGATGAACGATCCCAACGG
>DATFYV010000290.1:0-3857 GCA_035314845.1 Candidatus Acidiferrum sp. | reverse complement strand
TGATTGTGTTTGATATCCGGCTGCCGCGCATTTTGCTGGGCATATTTGTGGGTGCGTCGCTGGCTGTGGCGGGCACCAGTTTTCAGGCGCTGTTGCGCAATCCGCTGGCCGATCCGTACGTCTTGGGAGTGTCGAGTGGCGCAGCGGTGGGCGCGATCGTGGCGGTGATTATCGAACCGCATGTGGCGCTCTCGCCGGAGCTGACCCCGTTGCTGACGCCGCTGGGCGCGTTTTTGGGAGCGCTGCTGACCATTGCGGCAGTTTATTTTTTAGGGCGCCGGGATGGGCAGATTGACAGCAACACGCTGTTGCTGGCTGGAATTATTTCGGCTTCGTTTCTTTCGGCGGTGATCATGTTCTTGATGAACACGCTGATCGGACGGGACATGCGGGGGATGGCGTTCTGGATGATGGGAGATTTGTCGACGCCACTGCAATCGAGCTTGAATTGGGCGATCCGCGCGGGTTTTTTCCTGGCCGCGGGGGCCATCTACACCACGGCGGCGGATTTGAATTTGCTCATTGCCGGCGAGAAAGAAGCCATGCATCTGGGCGTGGATGTTCCGCGGGTGCGGATTGTGGTGTATGTGGCGGCGTCGATTTTAACCGGCTTGGCGGTGTCCGTGAGTGGCGCTATCGGGTATGTGGGGCTGCTGGTGCCGCATGTGATGCGGCTGATTTTTGGCTCGGACCACCGCATGCTGCTGCCGGCGGCGGCTTTTGGCGGGGCGATTGCCGTGGTGCTGGCGGATTTGCTGGCGCGCACGGTGGTGGCGCCGAACGAGTTGCCGGTTGGAGCGATGACCGCGCTGGTGGGCGCACCGCTGTTTATTTATCTGCTGCGGCGGAGGATGGCGTGAGCAGCGCCGTGCGCGATGCGGTGAATCCTGCGGCGCGTAGCGATGCGACCCTCAGCGTGGAGCAGGTGAGTTATGCATATGCGGCGAATCCCGCGCAGGCGCCGCTGTTTACCCTGGAGGCGACGAGCCTGCAGGCGCGGTCGGGCGAGGTTTTGGCGATTCTGGGGCCGAATGCTTGCGGAAAGTCCACGCTGCTGAAATTGATTGCGGGGTCGCTGGCGCCATTGAGCGGGCGCGTGCTACTCGATGGCGTGCCGACGCACACCATGGCGTCACGCGCGCGCGCGCAACGTATCGCCATGGTGCAGCAGGAGAGCGCGTTGCTGTTCCCTTCGCGTGCCTGGGAATTCGTAATGCAAGGGCGGCATGCGTATGGACGGACGCTGCGCTTTGAGACGGATGAAGACATTGCTGTGGCGCGCAACGCGCTGGCGCAAGTGGGCGCGGAGCACTTGACGGATCGTTGGATGGACAAAATTTCCGGTGGGGAAAAGCAGCGCGTGATATTGGCGCGGGCGCTGGCGCAGCAGCCGGTGTTGCTGTTGCTCGACGAGCCGACGCTGCATCTGGACATTGCCGCGCAGGTGGATTTGCTGGATGCGTTGCGCAAGCTGGCGTCGGTGAATCGCTACATTGTGGTGGTGGTAACGCACGAGTTGAATCTGGCGGCGGAGTATGCTGACCAGGTGGCGCTGCTGCAGCGCGGGCGGTGCTTGCGCGTGGGGCCGCCAGCGAGCGTGTACCAGCGGGAGTTGCTGGAGCAGGTGTTTCAGACACCGCTGACTGTGGAGACCGGACCGTCTGGGCGGCCGCGGGCGCATGTGTGGTCCGGGACGCCGAGGGAACGAGGTTGAAGCGGTTTGGTAGCGACGAGTTTGTTGAGGCAAAATCCGCTCCGCGAGTTTTGTCGCGGAATTGAATAACCCCTAGCGGGCTCCGCGCCCCTCACAATCACCGCAGACTTCGTGCTCGGGAAGACGGGCGGCCCTGTGCGGGCCGCACTCGCAAGAGAAGCCGTCGCCGCCGCGCGACTGTAAGGCGGAAGTCGATCGCTTTGCGATCGCACTTGAGATGTCGTTGGCAGGCCACTGCAGCGAGGCGTTCGTCGAAACTGGCGGGCGGCGCGGCGGGAAGGTTGCCGGCAAGCAAGACCGCCAAGCCAGGAGACCGGCGAAGTCCGCAGCCTTGGTGAAGTGCACCTTTATCAGACTTCATTAGGGACAACCTTCAAACTCCCGCGCGTGAGGGAGTGGAGGAACCATGAAAACTAATTTTCTGCGATCGTCTGTCTACGTGTTTTTCTTCTTCGCGGTTTCGCTTTCTTCGCAAGCGCAAGAACATTCCCGAGATGCAAAGCTTAAGGGTACGCTGCACGATCCCAGCGGGGCGAGTGTGGGAGGAGTGAAAGTCGACGCGCGACTCGAAGGTGATGCCGGAGCGCGCGCTTGGAGCACCGAATCTGGTACTGATGGAGCATTCGTTCTTGCGCTCGCGCCGGGACGCTATCGTGTGACTTTCACGCGGGCGCCTTTTTCTTCACGCGAATTCGTGGTTGAATTGGCTACGAATGAGCAACGCCAGCTGAATGTGAATTTGGAGCTGGAGTGGCTTTCCGCCAGCGTGGTGGTGACCGCGCAGATGGAGCCGACACTGTTGGAGGCGGCCACCGCTCCGGTTTCGGTGATCACGAAAGAAGAGATCGATGCCCGGCAGGCGGTGGGTCTGACAGATGGGCTGCTCTTTACGCCGGGGGTGGCCATTGGACGCACCGGGCCGGAAGGCGGAACGGCGTCGGTGTTTCTAAATGGCGGCAATTCCAATTTCACCAAGGTGCTGGTGGACGGCGTGCCCATTAATCCGCCGGGTGGGGCGGTGGATTTTTCGAGTGTGACGCTGGATAACATCGATAAGGTGGAAATTGTGCGCGGGGCGGAGAGCGCGATTTACGGCACGGACGCGGTTTCCGGCGTGATTCAACTTTTCACGCATCGCGGCGAGACGCACGTTCCGGAGTTTGCCGTGTTTGCCGAGGGCGGGGATTTTGATTCGGGACGAGGCGGGGCGCAGCTGAGCGGATTGCTGGGGGCGTTCGATTATTCGGCTGCGGCGTCGTACCTTTCGACCAATGGACAGGGGCCGAATGATGCGTTTATCAATCGCACGCTGTCCGGCAATTTCGGCTATCGCATCAGCGACGGCGATCAACTGCGCCTGACGCTGCGCAACAACGACAGCAACGCGGGCATTCCGGGGCAGACGCTGCTTGAGCCGCCCAGCTTGTATCAAAAATACTTCCAACACATTTTTAGCGCCGGCGCGCGGTGGAACTTTTCTACCGGCAAGCACTGGCGGCACGAGATTAGCGGCGGGGAATCGTATACGCGGCAGGTGAGCGACAATCCGCTGCAGAGCTTTTATGCCACGGATCTCAATGCGTTTTGTCCGCAGACCAATCCGACGGCGATGGCGACGGCGGAATTTTGCGATTTTACCGGAGAGAGCCGCTTTGCATATAACCGCGCGAATGTAAACGCACAGAGCAGCTACGTGCTCGGGAGCTTTGCCGTCACGGCCGGCTATCAGTACGAAGTCGAGAATGCATTTCTGAGCTCCGTCGATGTGCCGCATGCGCGGCGCAACAATCGGGCGGGATATTTGGACTTCCGCTACCGGCCTTGGCGACGCGTTTCGCTGAATTTTGGCGGACGGGCGGAGGGCAACGCCAATTTCGGGACGCGCGTAGTGCCGCGCATTGGCGGGGCGGCGGCGCTGCGCTATGGGCAAGGCTTGTGGGGCGATACGGTCTTTCGCGTTTTTTATGGGCAAGGGATCAAGGAGCCGCGCTTCGACCAGATTTATGGCGATAACTTTGGCGACTTCGGAAATCCGTCGCTGAAACCGGAGGCAAACAAGAGTTGGTCCGGCGGCATCGAGCAGAAGCTGTTCGATAACCGTGTGAAGCTGAATGTCGAGTATTTCTACAGCCGTTTCTACGAC
>DATFYV010000289.1:0-12567 GCA_035314845.1 Candidatus Acidiferrum sp. | reverse complement strand
ACGACGCCGCAAGGATAAATTCGGTTGCGGAACGTGCTGACTATGCCAAACACCTCATAGTGGCCAAAACCAGGGTCCGCGGCTGCCTTAAACAGAAAATCCGGTGCCTTGTTCACGGAGTAGCCGTTCGCGTCAAAGGCGTTGAGGAGACCGCCGCCCTGTCCAGGAGCGTTGAGGAAGAAGTTGCCGGTGACGGTTGAGGTAGCGCCCGTAGTCAGGATTACGGATGGGGCGGCGGTGTCGTTGATGGTGGTGACGGACCCGAAGCCGCGGCCGCCGAGAGTGGCTTGCGGGCCTTCCAGCGAGACGCCAAGCGCAAATTTGCCGCCGAAGTCTTTCACCACGCGCAAGGCCCACTGGCGAGCCCAAGTAAAGCCCACGACGTACTGTGGGTCAATCTGCATCGGGAAATCTTCCTGGCGGTTGAAGATGCCCTTCTTGTTTTCCGTGGCCATCGTCCACATTTGCCCGCCGGTGATGATCCAGCCATCGTCGAAGGCCGCTTGCGCGAACGCCTGCCGAACGCGGAAAACGTAGCTGTTGCTTTGACGGTTATTGGACGTTGTACCTGCGCCAAGGAAGTCACCCTCGAAGTAGCCACTAGCCGCCGCCGAACCGATCTTCGTCTGAGCCAGCATGGAAAGACGGCTCTGACGCGCCTCGAAGGCCGTCTCGTTCAGGTGCGAAAGTGCGTTGGAGGTGTACGGGATGCCCGAGAATTGCGTGTTGATGCCATCGCTCGTGGCGCGATTGCGAAAGGCCGTTTCTACCGCGACGAAGCCGCCCGGGGTGATATCGATGCCCTTGTAGCGAATGGCCTTCGGACCATCTTCGGAGGGGTCGGACAGGTTTGAAGGCCCAGCGTTTCCCGCAGCGACGGTGGTAAACAGCGCGGGGTTGCTGGTCTTGAGCGCGGTGACTGAAGAAGTGAGGGCCACGGTGCTCGTCTTGGCGTCGGCGGAGGCGGCGACCGCTTCCGTGGCCTTGGAGCTGGCTTCCGCGGCGCGCGAGTTGGCGGCGGCCGCTTCTTCGCGGGCGGCGTCAATCTGGCGGTCGCGCTTGGCGAGCTCTTCCTTCAGCAATTGCAATTGTTCCTGCTGGGATTGCAGCGCCTGGCGGAGTTCTTCAATTTCTGCGGCGATGGCCGAGTCCGACTTTTCCGCGGGCTTGGCCGCCGTGGTTGTTTTGGGTTTAGCAGGTTGCGGATCCGAATCCTTCGGCGTGTCCGCCAAAGCCGTTCCGCAAACCAGGAACAGCGACAGTGTCAGTGCAGCAAATTTATTCATTGCCTCTCTCTTGTGTTGAAGATTTCAATTACAGACAAATTTGTTGCGTACCACCCCGCATGGAAGGTAAAGGGCCCTTCTTACGGCTACATGAATGAAATGTGAATATCCTGTAACAGAACCAGAATATCCACGATTAACCACAATGCTCTTAGGGGTTTACAAACTCAGCCCAAGGCCCAGGGTGCGCCGGATTGTGCGACAAACCAATCCGCAGTGAGCAGGGCATTTCGCCTACTCCCAGGAACTAGCACCCCGCCCTCGACTGCTGAAAAGTTACTGCGATGGCGGGTATGGTATAGACACGAACGACTTACGTCAACCGGAATCGCCTTGCGAGACATAGCTCAAAACCGGTAGTTCAACTCGCCCAGCGCGATGGGCTGCGGTTCTGATTGACGCCTGTCCTGGCACGCAACGGTCTTAATGTGGCGCAGCGATGGTATAGGACAGGACGATCTGCGCGAGCCGGTACTGGTAGCGGGCGTCGGTGTCGGAGATATCCGCCTCCGTCTTTTGCAATTCCGCCTGACTGAACTCCACGATGGAACTTAACCCGAGGTTGTAGCGCGATTGCGCCAGGTCCAGAGCCAGATTGGCTTGCTCGCGAAGCTGCTGAGTCAGGGACAGCCGTTCGAACGCGCGATTGGAATCCTGCCAGGCGTTGCGCACATCGCGGGCGACGTTGTCCTGCAAATCGGTGAGCTTTTGGCGGTTGATGGAAGTCCGCAGGTCAGCGGTTTTGGCGCGGGCGTCGAACAGAAAGCCGTTGAAGACGGGAATATTGATGTTCACGCCGACGGCGCCGTACCAGCTGGGGATGTGATTGTCGCGCACCGGGGCGAGGCCCACGGTACCCAGCGCGCTGACATTGGGCAGCCACAGATCGTGCTCGGCGCGGCCGAATTTTTCTGCGGCCTTCACTTGATTCCGCAATGCGAGCACCTCGGGCCGCTGCGCCAGCGCTTCCGAAATCAACGGCAGGGGGTCCAGCGGAGGCGCATTGATCGCCGTAGTCTCTTCGACCAGCTGAAAATCCTGTTCATCACTAAAGCCGAGCAACGCAGAGAGCGTGGCCAGCGACGCCTGATAGTTGTTCCGCGCTTCGAGCAACAGCAAACGCGCGCGCGCCGAATCTACTTTGGCAAAGCTGAGGTCCAGGTCCGAACGCAATTTAGCGTTCGTGAGCGCCTGAATTTTGTCAACCAACGTCTGCCGCGCATCGACGGTTTGCTGCGCCACTGATACCAGCGCTTTGGTTTCCAGCGTATTGAAAAAAGACTGATCCACCGCGAGGATAATGTCGGCAGTGGTGGCGATAGCCGTTTGTTCCTGAGCTTTGGCCTGATACTCGGAACTGGCAACGAGATTGTTGGTGCGACCGAAATCCGTCAGCAACTGGCTGACCGTCGCTCCGCTTGCCGCACGCGGATAAATCACGGGATTGTTCAGAGCGCCTGCGGCAACACGGCTCCCGGGGCGAGAATCCACTGCGGTGGCGCTGAGGTAGGCTGTGGGGAGCAAGGCGGAACGTTGCTCGCGCACAAATTGGCGAGAGACGAGAGCGTTTAGATTGGCGACGGAGATATTCGGGTTATTTTTGAGCGCCAGACTTTCGGCTTCGGTGATCGTCAAGGTCCTGGCCGTTCGCGCAGGCAGTGTGTTTGTGCCCGTCGGCGCTTGCGCTGTCGTGGAACCCGCTGCCGGAACAGGCGGAACGCTTTGCGCAAAAGCGCCCTCCGACACAAGTAGCAGCGACGTAGTGAGGAAGAAAAATGCGGGGCGCATCAAGCAGTCATCTCCGGAGAAGATGCTTCGCTCCTGCGATGGATCAGCAGGTAAGCGGCGGGCACCAAATACACGGTAACCACCACGGAAACCAGCAATCCTCCAATAATCGCGCGGGCCAGCGGAGCGTACTGCTCGCTGCCCGCTTCCAGGCCCAGCGCCATGGGAATCAAGCCCAAAACGGTTGCCAGCGAAGTCATCAGAATCGGCCGCAGGCGCAAACGGGAAGCCGTGGAGACGGCCTCCTGCAAGGGTTCCCCCTCGTGATGAAGATGCCGCGCGAATTCCACAATCAGAATGCCGTTCGATACCACAATGCCCACCATCATCACCAACCCCATCAGCGACATCACGTTCAGCGTAGTTCCCGTAACCAGCAGCGCGATCAGCACGCCCGCCAGTCCTGGCGGAATCGCCAAAAGAATAATGAACGGGTCTTGCCAGGAAGCGAACTGCGCCACCAGTATCAGATATACAAGCACGATGGAAAGAATCAGCCCGATGCCGAAACTCTTGAAGGAAGCGCGCATGCCCTGCACCGAACCGCGCAGATTGACGCGCACTCCTTCGGGCAGCTTCGAATCCTTAATAATGTGCTCAATCTGGTTCGTGATCTTACCCAAGTCCTGATTTTTTGACGAAATGTAAATGTCGATCACCCGCTGCAACTGGTAGTGATCCACTTCCGTGGGTGACGGGATATTCTTGATGTGCACAACGGAATCGAGCGAGGTAGGCTCGCTGCTGTGCACCCCGCGCAGCGGAATTTGTTTCAGGTCGGTGATGGACTTGACCGAATTTTCCGGATACTGCACCGTCAGCATGTACGGATTGCCGCTCTTCGGATCTATCCAATAATTCGGCGCAATCATGCCGTTGGAGGTCAGCGCCGTGATCACGTTGTCGACAACTTCTTTTTGCGACAGCCCCAGCAGCCCGGCCTTCTCGCGGTCGATATCCAAGAGCAGCGCCGGATAATCGATGTCTTGCGGGATAAGGATGTCGCTCACGCCAGACAATTCGCGAATCGGTGCAGCGATTTTCGCGGCCGCGGCGTACGCCTCGCTCAAGTTATTCCCGCTCACTTGCACATCGATGGGCGCCGGCAGTCCCAGGTTGATAACCGCGTCAACCAATCCACCAGACTGAAAATAGGTATTCAACTGCGGAAGTTTCTGGCTAAGTTGCTGCCGAACTTGTCGCATATATTCGTAGCTGCCTGTTTTGTGCCCTTCCTTCAGGCTTACCTGCACAAACGCCGTGTGCGGCCCCGCGTTCGAAGTGTAAATCGCGGAAAAATCCGTCGTCAGTCCGATGTTTGAAACGATGATCTGCAACTCTTTCGGCGGCACTACGTTGCGAATGATATCTTCTACCTGCCTGACATAATCCTGCGTGAGTTCCACCCGTGTCCCAGAAGGCGCTTTAATATTGATAACGAACTGTCCCGGGTCGGTCCGCGGAAAAAACGACACGCCGAGAAATGGATACAGCGCCAGGCACAATAGCGAAGCGCCCGCAAGTCCCAGCACCACCGCGAGCGGCCGTAAAAGCGAGAGGGTTAGCGACCGGTCGTACTTGAGGACCATTTTGTTGAAATAAACATTGAACACCGTCCCGAGCTCTCCGAACCGCGAAAGGATGGAGCCGCTGCCCACCTCTTCATCTGCTTGATGACCGGTGATCAGTTTGGCGCAGAACAGCGGTACCACCGTCATGGCCACAAAGTACGAAGCGAACAGCGAGAGAATCACCGCCGTCGCCAGTGCCACAAATAAGAAACGGCTCACGCCGTAAAGGAACAACACCGGGAAAAACACGATGGCGGTAGTCAACGTTGCTGCCAGCACGGCCAGCGCTACTTCCTGCCCGCCCTTGATCGCCGCTTGCTCCGGCTCTTCGCCCATCTCTAAATGCCGAAAAATATTTTCCAGCACGATCACGGAGTTGTCGATCAATCGCGAAAACACCAGCGCCAGTCCGCCCAGCACCATGGTGTTCACCGTCCCGCCGCCGGCGCTTATCGCCAAGAAAGCCGCCAGCGCGGAGAGCGGAATGGAAAGAAAAACCGCCGCCGTAGCCCGCAAGCTCCCCAGAAAAAGCAAAATCATCACACCCGTCAAAATCAATCCAATCGCGCCTTCGTGGATCAAATTGTCGATGGCCGTTTTTACAAACAACGATTGGTCAAACACCACGCGCGTCTTGAGCGGCTTGGGAATGTCCACCAAAGTTTGCAGCGCCTTGCGAATTCCATCCACCACCGCGATGGTGTTGGTGTCGCCGCCCTGCTTCAGAATCGGCAGATACACCGAGGCTTGCCCGTCCACGCGCACAATATTTGTTTGAATCGCTTGCGCGTCAACCGCTTTGCCGATATCCCCAACCAGCACGCTCGATTGCCCCACCGATTTCAGCGGCATGCTATTAATCGCCGCCGCCGAAGGCGCCTGACTGTTCGAATATAAGTTGTAATCAAACGGCCCAATCTTTACGTCGCCCGCCGGCAAGATTAGATTGCTCTCATTAATCTGCCGCACCACATCCATGGGACTCAGTTCGTGCGCCTGCAGCTTCAGCGGATCCACATACACCATAATCTGCCGGTACAATCCGCCAAACGGCTGCGGCACGGAAGCTCCCGGCACATTCGCGATCTGATTCCTGATGGTGTATTGCCCAATATCGTGCAGCTCCGTTTCGTTCAGTCCCTCGCCCTTCAGGGTAATCAAGCACACCGGCAGGCTGCTGGCGTCAAATTTCAGCACCACTGGCGGCAACGTTCCGGGCGGCAACCGCCGCAAGTCCGCCATCGCCAGATTCGAAACGGCGCTCACGTCGGAGTCCGCATTGGTCCCCGGCTGAAAATAAATCTTGATCAAGCTCACACCCGGCAGCGACCTCGATTCAATATGGTCCACGCCGCTAGCCAGCGTAAAAAAACGCTCGAACGGGTTGGTAATATTCGTTTCGATTTGCTGCGGCGGCATCCCCGAATAAAAAGTCGCCACCACCACCACCGGAATGTTAATCGGCGGAAAAAGGTCCACGGGCATGCGTACCAGCGTCACCGTTCCGACAATCGCGATCGCCAGGCACGCCACAATAATCAGAAATGGATACTTAACGGAGAATCCGGACATTACTGCTCCTTTCCCGGAATCGCCGCTGCCGGAGCGACTTCGTGCGGCTGCACTTTTTGTCCTGCGCGAAACAAGCTCCGATTCCCAAGGATCACGCGGTCGCCTTCGGCCACGCCCGAAGCCACCTCCACGTAGGCGCTGTCCTCGCTTCCCAGCCGCACATGCCGCTCTTCAATAATATTTTGCGAAGTGAGCGCCAGCACTGTAGCATCGTCCCCGTTGCGCACCACGGCCTGCAGCGGAATGGTCAGTACATTCTTTTTTTTCCGCAGCGCCAGACGCGCCTCCGCATACATTCCGGGAATAAGCTGCCCGTTCCGGTTGTCCACATCGATTTCCGTTTCCATCGTGCGCGTTTGCATATCCAGTGAATCCGCAAACCGCGCTACCTTTCCCTGAATGTCGCGGTCCAGCGCTTGCACGTGTAGATCGACCACTTCGCCCAATTGAATTTGCGCCGCGATCGATTCCGGGATAAACAGCACCAGCCGCAGCACGGAGATTTGCGCCAGCCGCACCACCGGCACGGACTGGCTGCCACCCGTGGTTCCCGCGGACACCAGCGCGCCAGTGTCCGCCGAACGGCTGGTAATTACGCCGGCAAATGGCGCCAAAATGCGCGTGTAATCGCTCATGGCCGAGACTTGCCTTTGCGTCGCTTGCGCCACTTCTAGCTGCCGCCTGGCCGCAGAGAGCGCCGCTTCCGCGCTGGCCACCTGGCCTTCCGCCTCCAGGTCCTTGGCTTGCGAGTCATCCACTTCCTGCTGCGCCACCAGGCCGGCGCGCGAATCCGCGGCTTGCTTCAATCGCGCGTATGCGGAGTGCGCGGCAGCGTGCATGGACTGCGCCCGCTGCACGTCGCTTTGCGCACGCCGCACCTGATCCTCGGCGGCATGCACTGCGGCTCCCGCCCCCGCCAGCTGCGCCGCAAGTTCCGGAACCTCCAGAACCGCAAGCACTTGCCCTTCTTTGACTCGGTCCCCCACGTCCACGTAAATATGCCGGATGTAGCCGGCCACCTTCGCGTGCACATCCACATCCTGAAACGGCTTGAAGGCACCCGCGAGATTCAGTGTGTCGCCCATGTCGCTGCGCTGCGCGCGCGCAACAGCCACGTTGAGACCTGCCGGGGAACCCTCGTGACCGTTCGAATCTTCCTCAGCGGCATCCGGCGGCTCGCGGTCCATCCAATGCCATGCCGCCAGGGCGCCTGCGGCGAGTACCGCCAGTACAACAATGATTTTTGTCCGTGACATTTTTTATCTCATGCGTGAGTGCCGCTCGTTGGCGGCAACTTCAGTTTTTGCACAGCCTAGGGAATACCATTCCGCAAATCCCGATGGAGGGTGCGAAGAGCGGAGAACGCTGCTGCAGCTTCGAGCTAGTATTTTGTTAGACGGCGGGAGGCGGACGAAACCACAAACTTGCGGACTGCATTACGATCGGGGACGACACTGTTTCGCGGGCCCAGCGCCGCGATTGGTACGCGGGCGGCGCGAGTCTGCCGAGATGTCCCAAAATTGCAACGGTGGCGGTTGCCAGGAAGCTGCGGCCGTCGGCAGGCGTGAAGTGTTGCAGTTCCGAGGCGCCCACAGTGGCCCGATTACTTGGGGCGTGACGAAAGCACGTATCGCCGGACAACTCCGGCGCCACTAGATAGGGGTTGTAAACCACCAGGGCGATCAGCAGCAGACACAGCGCGATCTGCCATTTCGGCAAGTCCGCCAAGCCGCAAGTTGGGCTCATTCTGAACATCTTAGCCGCATCTAAATCGTTAGATGCGTACTTTTTACAATAGGCGGCGCTGCGACATTGGTCAAGGGGCTCATCCAAGGCCGGGCTTCAAAATAGTACCGAAGGGGGAGATGGGGACCGGAGCCAGGGGTGCGCCGGTCCCCAAGGTAGGACAATAACTGAAGATCAAGCAGGCTCAGTCTCGCAAGCTGCGGTCACTTGCGAATGAAGGGCATGTGAATTGTTGGTAACGCCTTCCGGGCGGCTGGCCGGATCCTCAACCATATTGGTAAGGGCGTCCTTGGACAGCTCGGGGCGCGTCAACAGTCCCCGCCCGTGGCGCACGTCCAGCCCGCGAACCCAGAAGATGATGTCTTCGGCGATGTTGGTGGCGTGGTCGGCGATGCGCTCCAAATGCCGCGTGGCCAGGATGAACTGCATGCCCGGGCTGACCACCTGCGTGTCGTGGGTCATGCGTTCCATGAGCTGCTCGAAGATGCGGTCGCGGTAGCGGTCCACCAGGTCGTCGCTTTCCAGGACGTGCGTGGCCATCTCCACATTGCGGAAAATCAGCGCACCCAGGCTCTTACTAACCATGGCGCGCACCGCTGAGGCCATGGGCGCTAATTCCTCGGGCACTTGCGCCCCGGGCATCTCGCGCAAAGAAACGACGCGCTGCGCTAGGTTCACCGCGATGTCTCCAATGCGTTCCAAATCGTTGGTAATTTTCAATGCCGCCACAATCAAGCGCAGTTCGTCGTCGGAAAACGAACCGGTACGCAGCAGCCGGATGGCGTGCTCGTCAATGACAATTTCCATTTCGTTGATGCGCGGCTCAAGCAGAAACACTTCGCTTGGGAGCGCCATGGTGCGGGGATTTTCCAGGCTGACAATGGCGTCCAGCGCCCGGTTCATAGCCCCTTCGACGGTGCGCGCCATGGACACCAGGTAATTCACCAGCGTGTCGTACATGACTGCGTCCGTGACAACGGAAGTTGGATTGGGTGCGGCAGTCGAAGCAGTTGCGATTGGTGCCGTGGCCGTGGAGGGCGCAGTGGTCATAGATCCCCTTGGTGTTTCCAATGCAACCGAAGAGGAGCGGACGTGAAGCACACACTTCCGCCCGGAATGAGTATGAATCGTCGATGTTACAAATAATTTAAAGCGTGATGAACATCCTGTAGCGCTCGGGCTGCATTCCTGGCGTTTTTTACCCTCAGCTTGGCGCCAACTCAATGCGCCAGCGGCCGCGGCCCATTCCCGCGCCCAGACACCGGCACGCCGAGCGGCGACCGGGAAAGAGTGCTTCCTTCTTCATATTCGGGGACGGAAAAATGAAACTGCGAACCCTGCCCGATTTCACTATCCACCCACAAGCGTCCGCCATGCACTTCCACCAAGTGTTTCGCAATGGCTAGGCCCAATCCCGTCCCGCCTACTTCCCGGGAGCGCGCCGCATCCACGCGATAAAACCGCTCGAAAATTCTCGGCTGGTCGGCTTTGGGAATCCCAATGCCCGTGTCGGAGACGGTAAACACCACTTCGCGGCCATCGCGCTCGGCGGTCAGCGTGATCTGTCCCCCAGGCAGGGTGTATTGAATGGCGTTGTCCAGCAAGTTTTGCAGCACTTCCGCGAGGCGCCGCCGGTCCGCGGCAATATCCGGAAGGTCTTCGGGAACATCCACGATGAGCGCCAGCTCTTTTTCGGCGGCACGGCGTTGCGCGGTTTCAAGGCAAGTGGCCACGAACTGCGTCACGCTGGTATCACTGATTTCCAGCTCCAGCCGGTCGGCATCCATCTTGGAGAGCTTTAACAAATCGTCGGTGAGGCGCGCCAGCCGACGGGAGTGCTCCACAATAATCTCCAGAAAGCGCACGCGGTTTTGCGCGTCATCGATAGCCCCCGCCAGCAGGGTTTCCGCAAATCCCTGAATGGCGGTAAGCGGTGTCTTGAATTCGTGCGATACATTGGCCACAAAGTCGCGCCGCACGCGCTCCAATTTCCGTAGGTCGGTAATGTCGTGCAGCACGATCACCGCGCCGGAGGTATTTCCCTCCGTCACGCTGGCTACCGTGGCGGCAAAAAAGTGCTGCCGCAGCGTCCCGGTCACCACTTCCGCTTCCACCCGCGGTTCGCCGCGCAGCACTTGGCGCACCGCTTCGATCAGCTCCGACTGGCGCACAATTTCCACCAGCGCGCTGCCAGACTTTGGCGGAACATCGATGCCCAGAATCCCCGCAAATCCCGGGTTGGCGAACACCAGGCGTTCCGCGCCATTCACCACCGCCACGCCCTCCACCATGCTTCCCAGAATCGCGGAGGAAAGATTGCGCTCCTCGGTTAACGTTCGGATGGTTCCATCCAGCCGTGCAGCGGTTTGATTGAGAGAGTTGCCCAGGGCTTCCAAGGCATCGCCCGAACCGTCGCCGGGTAACGGTCGAAAATCTCCATTGGCCACGCGGCGGGAAAATTCCTTCAGCCGCTCCACGCGGTCGCTGAAGGCGCGGGAAACCAGCAATGTGGCCGCTCCGGCAATCACCAGGATCAGCAGCGACCACAGCCACAAGCTGCGCCGGAACGAAGTCAGGGCAGCGTCGCTGGTCTGCAGCGGAAGTGCGAAACGCAAGATCACCGGCGCGCCCGATGGCGCGGTTTGCCGGATCGCGTGATACAGCATGTCGCGCTGCAACGAGACGCTTCGCCGCAACGATTGTCCCTCTCCATTCGCAAGCGCGGCCTGAATTTCCGGCCGGTCGGAATGATTCTCCATCGTATGCGGATCTACTTCGGAGTCCGCCAGCACCTGCCCGTTGGCGGCGATGACTGTGACGCGCACGCCCGCAGCGGACATCTGCTCCACCCATGCGCGCAGGGCAGGATCGTCCGGGCCGGAAGCCGCAAGGGCAGCAGCCGAGGGCGGATGCAATTGTGAGAAGTGTGCGACGGAGGCCAGTTGCGCGAAGCCGGTGCGTTCGTAGTCGCGCCGCAGCGCGCGTTCGGCGAAAAAATCCACGGCGATGAGTACGCTGAGCAGCAGCGCCAGGAAGGTGAGCGCGAGTTTTGCGAAAAGATTACGCCGCACGAGTTTCGAACAAATAGCCCGCGCCGCGCACAGTCTTGAGATGCAGGGGATTTTCCGGATCGCTTTCGATTTTCTCGCGCAAGCGCCGGACGTAAACGTCCACGCTGCGCGGGGTGACGAAGCGGTCCGTGCCCCACACGGCATCCAGCAACTGGTCGCGGGTGAACACGCGGTTCGGTCGCGAGGCTAAATAATACAACAGGCGGAACTCCAGGGTGCTGAGGGGAACGGGCTTTCCGGAATGGCTCACACGATAGGAAGCCGGATCGATGGAAAGTTTGCCAACTTCAATAGTGCGCGGCGCATCGGCCGGGGGCTCCGCGCGGCGCAGCAAAGCCTTCACGCGCGCCAGCAATTCGCGCGGACTGAAGGGTTTGGTCACGTAGTCGTCGGCGCCCATTTCCAGGCCCACCACGCGGTCGGCCTCATCGCCGCGCGCGGTGAGCATCAAAATTGGCAGGCGATTCAGAGAATCGTCGCGGCGCACCTCGCGGCAGATATCCAGGCCGGAAAGCTTTGGAAGCATTAAGTCCAGCAGCAGCAAATCCGGGGGAGTCTTGCGCAGCGTGCTGAGCCCGGTTCCGCCGTCAAAGGCCGCGGAAACCTGAAAGCCTTCGTTGGCGAGATTGTAGCGCACCAATTCGACGATATCGCGATCGTCTTCAATGATTAGGACACGTTTCATGCTGAGTGAGCGCGGCACACGTCGACCCTGCGGAAGTGTACCGTAGGGCGGAGCAATGCGGTAGGCGCGGTTAGAATTTTGATCACTTGGAATAGGTTGAGACACGCTCGAGTGTCGCGATTGGGCGTGACGCGCGGATAACGTGCGTGTGAATGGCATGTGAATGCCCCTGCCGGCGGCTTGCTATTCTGTGGCGGTAGTGGTGAACGCCAGGGAGAGCAGGGTTTTTTGCTCCAGCTCGTGGGCTTTGGCGGAGCCGGTGGCTGGACTGGCGCTGGCGCTGCGTTTCACGGAGCGCAGGCGTAAGCCGCGGGCTTCGACGAGCTGTTCGATGCGCGGTACCACATAGAAGAATGGGCCCATGTTGCGCGGCTCTTCCTGCACCCAGATCACTTCGCGGGCGTTAGGATGGGCTTCGAGGGCGGCGGTGATTTCCTTTCGCGGCAGCGGGTAGAGCTGGTCGAGAAAGAAAATCGCAGTGCTGTCGTCTTTGCGGCGACGGCGTTCGGCGCGCAGTTCGTGGCCGACTTTGCCGCTGGCGATCAAGATGCGGCGGGCATCTTGAATCTCGCCGTCCGGAACCAATGGCTGAAATTTTGGTGCGCTGAACGCTTCGATGGGCGAGCTGGCTTCCGGATTGCGCAGCATGCTTTTTGGCGTGAAGACGATGAGCGGTTTGCGATATGGCCGCAGAGCCTGCCGGCGCAGCATGTGGAAATACTGCGCGGCATTGCTGGGCTGACAGATTTGGATATTTTCTTCGCCCGCGAGTTGTAGAAAGCGTTCGATGCGCGCGCTGGAGTGTTCCGGGCCTTGGCCTTCGTAGCCGTGCGGAAGCAACAGCACCA